>JACPTJ010000579.1 GCA_016192835.1 Betaproteobacteria bacterium | reverse complement strand
GTCAACGCCATTTCCGATTTGTTCTACATGGCCGAGGTCCTCGCGAAGCAACCGCGCCCGTCCGGCCCGCGCCTTACCATTGTCACGAACGCCGGCGGTCCCGGCGTGCTCGCCACCGATACGTTAATCGCCCTTGGCGGCGAACTGGCCGAGTTGTCCGAACCGACGATGCAGGCGCTCGACAAGGTGCTGCCGCCGCACTGGAGCCATGGCAACCCGATCGACATTCTCGGCGACGCCGATCCGGAACGCTATTCGCAGGTACTCGAGATCGCCAGCAAGGATCCGAACAGCGACGGGCTGCTGGTGGCGCTTACGCCGCAGGCGATGACCGATCCGACCGAAACGGCCAGGCGTTTGCAGAAGTTCGCCCGGACGCCGGGCAAGCCGGTGCTTGCCAGTTGGATGGGCGGCAAGGATGTCGTCGCCGGCGAGGCAATTCTCAACCAGGCGAACATACCGACGTTCGGCTATCCGGACACGGCTGCGCGCACGTTCACCCTGATGTATCGCTACGCCTATAACCTGCGCGGTCTGTACGAAACACCGACGTTGGTGGAGGCCGGGATGGAGGCGGCGCCGGGTCGCGCGCAAGCACAACAGTTCATCCTGGATGCGCGCAAATCCGGGCGCACCCTGCTGACCGAGTTCGAGTCGAAGCAGATGCTCGCGGCGTACGGCATCCCGACTGTGCAAATGCGGGTTGCCACCGGCGAAAACGAAGCGGTGCAATGCGCGGACGCCATTGGCTATCCCGTCGTGCTTAAACTGCATTCGCAGACGATCACGCACAAGACCGAAGTCGGCGGCGTGCAGTTGAACCTCTCCGACGCCGATGCGGTGCGACGCGCCTACCGCGCGATCGAATCCGGGGCAAAGGCAGTGCGCGAACCGCATTCGCGCGGTGGCAAGCACTTTCTCGGCGTGACCGTGCAGCCGATGATCAAACTCGATGGCTATGAACTGATCGTCGGCAGCAGCATCGACGCGCAATTCGGTCCGGTGCTGCTGTTCGGCGCGGGCGGGCAGCTGGTCGAGGTATTTCGTGACCGCGCGCTCGCCCTGCCGCCGCTCAACTCGACGCTGGCGCGACGCATGATGGAGCAAACGACGATATACAAGGCGCTCAAAGGCGTGCGCGGGCGCACGCCCGTTGACCTCGGCGCGCTGGCGCAATTGCTGGTGCGGTTCAGCCAATTGGTCGTCGAGCAGCCCTGGATCAAAGAGATCGACATCAACCCGCTGCTCGCGGGCCCCTGCCCAAACCCTTCCGCGCCGGATGGCGGAGAAGCAGGAGGAGGGATCATCGCGCTCGATGCGCGTATCGTACTGCACGACCCGGGCCTCGCAGAGAACCAGTTGCCCAAGCTCGCCATCCGTCCTTACCCGGCACAATATGCATCGGAATGGACGGCGAATGACGGCACGCGGGTCACCATACGCCCGATTCGCCCGGAGGACGAACCGCTGATCGTGAAGTTCCATGCGACTCTGTCCGAGGAGAGCGTGTACATGCGCTACTTCCAGGTCATCGGGTACAACCAGCGCGTCGCGCATCAACGCCTGATGCGTATCTGTTTTATCGATTACGACCGCGAGATGGCGCTGGTCGTGGACCGCAAGGATCCGCAGAGCGGCGAGCACAGCATTCTCGCGGTGGGGCGCTTGAGCAAATTGCATATGGCGCCGGAAGCCGAATTCGCCATTCTCGTCAGCGACGCGTATCAACGGCATGGTTTCGGCGGCGAGCTTTTGCGCCGCCTCGTGCAGATCGGGTACGACGAGAAACTCCAGCGGATCACTGCCAGTATTCTGAGCGGCAATATCGGCATGCAGCATGTTGCGCGCAAGACTGGTTTCAAGCTGAAGCGAGTGGGATCGGAGATCAACGCGGAGATGGATCTGTCAAAGTCCTGATGACGTGTTTATAATCCGCATACCATGATTCCATCCCAACGTCTTCCGTATTCCGCGATCGTCGATCGCGCTCCGCTCAAGCTGCCGCGTGGCGTGCGCCTCGTGGTGTGGCCCATCGTCAATGTCGAGGTATGGGACATCGGGCGGGCGATGCCGCGCCAGGCGCTGCCGCCGCCGACCGGCGTTACCCTGCATCCCGATCTGCCGCACTGGGCGTGGCATGAATACGGCATGCGCGTCGGTTTCTGGCGGCTGAAGGCCGCGCTCGACCGGCTGAAGATCACGCCGACATTGTCGGTCAATGCGCGCGTTTGCCTTGATTATCCGCGCGTGGCGCAGGCGGCCCGCGATGCGGGCTGGGAGTTCATGGGGCACTCCTACGATCAGCGCCCGATACACTTCGAGCCCAATCAGCGCGCGATGATCCGCAGAGCGGTCAAGGTGATCAAGACTTACACCGGCAAACAGCCGGTCGGCTGGCTCGGGCCCGGATTCACCGAGACGCTCGACACGCCCGATCTGCTCGCGGAGGCCGGCATCAAATACGTCGCCGACTGGCCAGTCGATGATGAGCCATGCGAACTCAAGACCAAACACGGCACTCTGCTGTCGCTGCCCTACAGCATCGAGCTCAACGACATCGCGATGATGATGGTGCAGCACCACCCCGCGAGCGAATTCGTGACGCGGTGCATGGACTACTTCGACCGGGTGTACGCGGAATCGAAGTCGCGCGCGAAGGTCATGTCGATTGCAGTTCATCCGTATATTTCGGGCACGCCGTATCGCATCAAGTATTTCGAGCAGGTGCTCGCGGCGCTGCGCAAGAAGCCCGGCGTGGTGTTCTGGACCGGCGAGCAGATCATGAACTGGTATGCGGCGGGCCGCGGCAAGCGCGGCAAGGTTTGATTTTTGTCAAAGGTGCGCCGGACGCCTGTGTTAGGCTGAACCGGCTTTGGCGAGGCAGGGGACGCAATACGGCAAGTCGGTTTTGGAAGGCAGGTGACGAGGCTTCCGAAGCCCGATGATTGGATGAATAACCTTATCAATCAAATGGTTTCGTTCAATTTTGCAAATTGTTGTAGAATAAAAACCTGCACGCACGAAAGGCGTTTTCCGGCTTCGTTTCGCTCGCAATGACACGACCGCACTGTTACTGAAATCGGTCCAATATCACCCAACACACAAGGAGCATTCCAATGGCAAATACACCGTGGAAATCAAAAAACTGGTACGTAAGCCAGTGGAATTATGAGAACGAAGTAACCAAAGACTTCAAGTTCGCCAAGAACATCAAGGTGCACGACATCACGCTGCGCGACGGCGAGCAGCAGACCGGCATCATCATGACCAAGGATGACAAGATCCGCATCGCCGAGGGCCTTGCGGAAGCCGGCGTGCACCGCATCGAGGCGGGCATGCCGATCGTTTCCCCCTCCGATGCCGAGGCCATCAAGGAAATCGTCAAGCGCAATCTCGGCCCGCAAATCTTTGCTTTCTCGCGCTGCATGAAAGAAGACGTCCAGCGCGCGATCGATACCGGCGTCAATGGCGTGGTGATGGAAATCCCGTCCAGCCAGCACATGGTCGACCTGGCCTACAAGTGGCCGATGGAGAAAGCGATCGAGACGTCGATCGAAGCCACGAAGTTTGCGCGCGACAACGGGCTCGAAGTCGTGTTCTTCCCGATCGATTTTTCGCGCTCCGAAATGACCTGGGTATTGAACCTGATCGAGCGTGTCGCCACCGAGGGGCACATGGACGCGCTGGCATTGGTGGACACGTTCGGCGTTGTCTCGCCTCACGCGATGCAGTACTTCGTGCGCCAGGTCAAGAAGCGCATCAACAAACGCCTCGAAGCGCACTTCCACCAGGATTTCGGCATGGGCGTGGCGAATACCATCATGGCGCTTGCCGAAGGCGTCGAAGTGATGCACACGACCGTCC
>JACPTJ010000578.1 GCA_016192835.1 Betaproteobacteria bacterium | reverse complement strand
GCGTCGGCACGTTGGCCATTGATCACGACCCTCATGCCGTCAGCGGCAAAGCGTTGTGCGACGGCGTATCCGATGCCCTGGTTGGCGCCCGTGATCAACGCTACCCGGTGGTCGTTCTGCGCCAAGGTTTGTCCGCTCCGCCGCCCGCTTGCGGTGAAATTGAATGGTCGTTAAGCTAAGCGGTCAAGACTACGGCAAGTATCGGTGCGGAGTCAATACGGCCCGCCGGCAGGAAAATCCAGGAACGCGCATGACATTTGCACTCGATGAAGAGCAGTTGCAGATCCAGGGACTCGTCCGGCGCGTCGCTCGCGAAAAAGTCGCGCCGCGGGCGAACGACATCGACCGCTCGGCAGAGTACCCGCAGGACATGTTCGAGCTGCTGCGCGAGTTGGGCCTTTTTGCGCTCCCGTTTCCCCAGAGTTACGGCGGCACCGGCAGCACCCTTTCGGCCTGTGTCGTGGTCGAGGAGTTGGCGCGCGTGTGTTACAACACGGCGTACCTGCTGGTTGTGCAATGGACACCCATCGGGGCGATTCTGGCCGCTGGAACAGAGGAGCAGAAGCGTCGTTATCTTCCCGCGCTTGCCGCGGGAAAGCAAAGAGCGGCCATTTCCGTCACCGAACCGCAGAGCGGCTCCGATGTAGCCGGAATCACGACGCGTGCGCGGCGGGTGGCGGGCGGCTACCGCATCAGCGGCTCGAAAATCTGGTGCACGGGCGCACCGTACGCGGACTTCATCTTCGTCGGCGCGAAGACCGGTGATGATGACAGCCGGGGCAGCATCAATCTCTTCGTGGTCGAGCGCGGGGCCCAAGGTCTCGAGATCGGCCGCAAGGAAGAGAAGATGGGCGCGCGCGGCATTCCGTCGTGCCCGCTCTTTCTCGAGGACGTATTCGTGCCCGAGGAAAACCGGCTCGGAGAAGAAGGCAAGGGATTCAAAGCAGTTATGGAAACGTTCAACACGGCGCGGCCCATTCATGCGGCGCGCGGCGTCGGGCTCGCGCAGGGCGCGATCGACCACGCACTCGCGTTCGTGCGGGAGAGGCGCGCATTCGGGCAAACCGTCGGCGACTTTCAGGGCATACGCTGGATGCTGGCCGACATGGCGATGCAGACCGAAGCGGCGCGCAGCCTCGTGTACCGGACCGCCGCCATGGTCGACGCCGGCGTGGCCGGGCGCGAGCTGGCGCCGTTTGCCGCGATGGCGAAATGCTTCGCCACCGATACCGCGATGAAGGTCACCACGGACGCGGTGCAGCTTTTCGGTGCCGCGGGCATTTCGGCGGAGTTTCCGATCAATCGCTACATGCGTGACGCGAAGGTGCTGCAGATCATCGAAGGCACCAACCAGATACAGCGCAACATCATCGGCGCGAGCTTGTTGGGCGCCGCCGCGAAGCGGTAGAATCGCGCGAGCTGATAGAAAGGGTGGCAAAACGTGGAAACCGTAGGGCTTGGATTTCCCTTCGAGGAATTGCCGGTCGGGCGCAAATTCAAAACGATCGGCCGCACGATCACCGAAGCCGACATCGTCAATTACGTCAACTGCACCGGACTCACGGAAGTGTTGTTTACGGACGCCGAGTTTCGGGCGCAGGACTCGGTCATCAAAGGCCGCTTCGCGCCGGCGATGCTTGCGTATGCCCTGGCGGAAGGGCTACTCGCACAGGCGACGCTGCAGCACATGGGCCTGGCTTTTCTGAACATGGAATTGAACGTGCACAATCCGGTCTTCGCGGGAGACACGGTCCACGTGGAAGTGGAAGTGATCGAAGCGCGGGTCAGCCGCAGCCGCCCCGACCGCGGCCTCGTGCGCACGCGCAATGAAGTGGTGAAACAGGACGGCACGAAAGTGCTCACCTACACGCCGTTGAGAATGGTGAAGTGCCGCAAGGCGACTCAGCAGTGAGCGGGAACGACCCAGCGCGGCCTGCCAGTGGGCCGTTGTCAGGCTTGCGCGTCGTCGACCTGACGCAGTTCATCCTCGGGCCCGTTGCGACGCAAATCCTCGGCGACTACGGCGCTGATGTAATCAAGATCGAGAACCCTGCCGGCGATCTCAACCGCAAGATCGGGCCCGCGCGTTATCCGGACATGGCTGCGATGTTCCTCGGCATGAACCGAAGCAAGAGGAGCGTCGTGCTCAACCTCAAGCGGCGTGAGGCACTCGACGCGTTGAACCGCATGATCGACGACGCCGACGTCTTCGTACACAGCATGCGTCCGCAAACGGCCGAGCGTCTCGGCGTCGGCTATGCCACTGTCGCCGCGCGCAATCCGCGCATCGTGTACGCCTGCGCCCCCGGGTATCGCCAGGACGGCCCGTTTCGCGATAGGCCCGCCTACGACGACGTGATTCAGGGCGAAAGCGGCATTGCGGGCATCACCGAGCTCGCTTTCGGAGAACCGCGCTATCTGCCCATCGTCATCGCCGACAAGTTCTGCGGGCACATCCTCGCCTCGTCGATCGGCATGGCGCTCGTGCATCGCGAGCGCACCGGTGAAGGGCAGGAAGTGCAGGTGCCGATGCTGGAAACGATGATGTCGTTCAATCTGATCGAGCATCTCTGGACCGGCGCGTTCGATGAGCCGATGGGCGAGCTCGGCTACGACCGCGCGCTCACGCCTTTTCGACGCCCGTTCGCCACCAAGGACGGACATATCTGCCTCATGGCGACGAGCGACGCTCAGTCGCGGGATTTGTTCGCGGCGTGCGGACGTCCTGATCTCGGTGAGGATCCGCGCTATGCGACGCTCGCCGAGCGCTCGAAACGCTTTCCGGAGCTCTACCAGCTCGTCGGGGAGGAGATGGCCAAACGCACGACCGCCGAATGGCAGGTGCGGCTCGATGCGGCCAATGTTCCCAATGGAGTCGCGCGCAAGCTCCGCGATATGCCGACCGACCCTTACCTCGTGGAGACCGGTTTCTTCCACCACTATGCGCATCCGCAAGCCGGCCCGATGATAACTCCTTCGATTCCGGTCCAGTTTTCGAAGACGCCTGCGCAGATCCAGTCTCCGCCGCCGACTCTGGGGGAGCACACGCATGCGGTGCTTGCGGCCATGGGCTATACCGATCAAGACATCGAGAGGATGAGCCGTTGAGCAGCACCGCCGTCGCCGTGCACGCGCCGGCTGCGCCGAACCCGAGGTGACGCGCGCGATGGGACCACTGGCCGGAATCAAAATGGTGGAGATCGCCGGTCTCGGGCCGGCGCCGATGTGCGCGATGTTGTTTGCGGATCTCGGCGCGACAGTCATCCGAATCGAGCGTAAAGCGCCCATCGACCTGGGATTGACGCGCCCGCGCAAATACGACTTGCTGCTGCGCAGCCGTCCCGCGATCGCCGTGGACCTGAAGACGCGCGCAGGCGTCGAACTCGTGCTGGATCTGGTGAAACGG
>JACPTJ010000577.1 GCA_016192835.1 Betaproteobacteria bacterium | reverse complement strand
GACCGAGCGCCAGGTCGAAGGCCACCTCGCGGGCCACCTCGACCGGCTGCCGCCGCAGGATGAAAAAAGCCGCGCAGTTCTGGAACAGATGAAAGACGACGAAGCGCGCCATGCCCGCGCCGCAATCGAGCACGGCGCGGCTGAATTGCCGGCGCCGGTCAAACTGGCGATGAAACTCGGTTCGCGCGTGATGACTCGCACCTCATTCTGGATTTAAGGGCGATTGAAACCGCAGATGAACGCCGATGAACGCCGATAAAAATCAAACTACCAGCTACAAAGGACACAGAGTTCACAGAGGAAAAATAACCCAAACGCGCGATTCTGGTTTCTTGCATTTCTCTTGATCTCTGTGGCTAACGCTTTTTGCTCTTGACCTTATCCGCGTTCATCGGCGTTTATCTGCGGCTAATCAGGTTTAGGTTTCGGCTTCGCGAATCTCGTAGTCGTGCGTGATCGCGGCGGTCTTGGCGAGCATGATCGACGCCGAGCAGTATTTCTCCGCCGACAGGTGGACCGCGCGCTCCACCTGCTGCGGCTTGAGGTTCCTGCCGCTGACGACGAAGTGGAAGTGGATTTTGGTGAAAACCTGCGGATCCTCGGTGGCGCGCTCGGCCTCGATTTCGACCACGCAATCGGTGATCGCAGCGCGGCTTTTTTTCAGGATGTGCACCACGTCGTAGGCGGTGCAGCCGCCGGTGCCGATCAGCACGGCCTCCATCGGCCGCACGCCGAGATTGCGGCCGCCACCTTCAGGCGCCCCGTCCATTACGATCGCGTGGCCGCTGCCGGATTCGCCGACAAAGCACACATTTTCAACCCATTTGATGCGAGCTTTCATAAGGTTTTCCTGGAAAAATCGGCAACGATGGCAAACTATATATCAGCCCGGCCCGCTGCCGCTGCTCTTGGCAGTCCTGCTTTCGGTTTGACAGGGTCGTCATTTTTACCATAAAATCCAAAGCTTTCCGTCGTTTCCAACGCCGCAGGCAGGGATATGAAGACTTTTTCGGCGAAAGCCCATGAAATCAAGCACGACTGGTACGTGGTCGACGCCCAGGACAAGGTACTCGGCCGGCTCGCCGCGGCGCTTGCACATCGGCTGCGCGGCAAGCACAAGCCCGAATTCACCCCGCACGTCGATGGCGGCGATTATATCGTGGTGGTCAACGTCGAAAAGCTCAAGGTGACCGGCAACAAGGCGAACGACAAGCTCTATCACCGCCACAGCACTTATCCGGGGGGCATCTATACCACCAACTTCGCCAAGCTGCATGCGCGCCACCCTGGGCGCGTACTCGAAATGGCGGTCAAGGGCATGCTGCCCAAAGGACCGCTCGGCTACGCGATGCTGAAAAAGCTCAAAGTCTATGCCGGTACCAGCCATCCGCACACCGCGCAGCAACCGAAATCTCTCGAAATAAGGGCCTGATTCCATGCCAGCAGCCAAGCTAGCGCAATACAACTACGGCACCGGCCGCCGCAAGAGCGCGGTCGCCCGCGTTTTTTTGAAGCCGGGTAAAGGCGATATCGTCGTCAACGGCAAGCCAGTCGACGTGTTCTTCTCGCGCGAAACCGGGCGCATGATCGTGCGCCAGCCGCTGGTGCTTACCGACAAGCTTGCCGCATTCGATATCAGGGTTAACGTCGATGGCGGCGGCGAGTCGGGACAGGCCGGTGCGGTGCGTCACGGCATCACGCGCGCACTGATCGAGTACGATGCGACCCTCAAGCCGGTGCTCAAGAAAGCCGGGCTGGTGACGCGCGATGCGCGCGAAGTGGAGCGCAAGAAGGTCGGTCTGCACAAAGCGCGCCGGCGCAAGCAGTTCTCGAAACGCTAACCCCCGAGTTCGGCAACGAAAGCCGCCTGCGGGCGGCTTTTTCGTCTGTGACTTACAATGATGGGCGACGGATGGCGGGCATGGCAAACAAGACGTTCAAGATCGGAATCGTAGGCGGAACCGGCTATACCGGTGTCGAGTTGCTGCGCCTGCTCGCGCAGCACCCGCACTGCGAGCTTGCGGTGATTACCTCGCGCGAGCAAGCCGGTACTCCGGTCGCTGCGATGTTTCCCAATCTGCGTGGCCGCGTCGATATGGATTTCAGCGCGCCGTCCGACGCCGCGCTCAGGCAATGCGATGTAGTGTTCTTCGCCACGCCCAATGGCGTTGCAATGCAGCAGGCCAGAATGCTGGTCGACGCGGGCGTGCGCGTGATCGATATCGCCGCCGATTTCCGCATCAAGGACATTGCGACGTGGGAAAAATGGTACGGCACGAAGCACGCGTGCCCCGAATTGGTCGCGCAGGCCGTCTATGGTCTGCCCGAGGTAAACCGCGAAAGCATCAAGTGCGCGCGCATCGTCGCTAACCCCGGGTGTTATCCGACCGCGGTGCAACTGGGCTTCCTGCCGTTGATTAAAAGCGGCGTGGTCGATCTCGGGCACCTGATCGCGGATGCCAAGTCCGGCGTCAGCGGCGCCGGGCGCAAGGCCGAAGTGCACACGCTGTTTTCCGAAGCGTCTGACAACTTCAAAGCCTACGGTGTGACCGGCCACCGTCACCATCCCGAGATTTTGCAGGGCCTTAACCTGATGGCCGGGCGCGAGGTGAGGCTCACTTTTGTGCCGCATCTCGTGCCGATGGTCCGCGGCATTCACGCGACGCTTTATGCGCGCCTGACCGGCAGCGCGGATCTGCAGCAGCTCTACCAGAAGCATTATGCCGGCGAGCCGTTCGTCGACGTGCTTCCCGCGGGCAGCCATCCCGACACGCGCTCGGTGCGCGGCAGCAACCTGTGCCGCATCGCCGTGCATCAGCCGCAGGGCGGCGCCAT
>JACPTJ010000529.1 GCA_016192835.1 Betaproteobacteria bacterium | reverse complement strand
TTCAACAATCTGATCGAAGGCGTCGGTGATCTCTTGATCGATCTGCGTCGGAGTCAGGCCGGTGATAAGGTCAGGCACCAGCGCGAAACGGAATTGGGGCAGCCCGAAGGCGCGCGCGGTGGCCATGGCATCCCGCTCGAAGCCGCGTGAAATGATGCCGACCGAAGGCTTGCCCGCCTTCTCCATCACAATCAGGTCGTGGACAAGCCACGACGTGCAGGAGCCTCAGTCACCGGTGGAACCTATGAAGATGTCGGACTCCTGCCTGGCCTTCTTCATCAGCTCCTTTTCGCAGGGCATGGAGCCGTCGTAGCGGATTACCTTGACGTTCTTGTACTTGTTGCTGACAAGCTCGCCTGCCTTCATCAGCGCGAGCTCGCCGCCGCGCTTGGAGTTCCATATGAGCCCCAGCGTCAGGCCATCCAGAGAGCGCGCCCTGCGAGCTGCCTTGCTTACTTTAGTCTCGCCTTCGCTCTGGGCAACCGGGTTGAGTACCTCGAGTGCAAACATGAACCGCTCCCTCAGTTTTATGGATGAAACGTCCCGCGCCGGGCAGGCGACGCCTGCGGGGGGCCTGACGCGTTTAGAGGTTATCCCCCTGCTTTGCAGGCGTCAAGCAACTCGCCTCGAACAGGTCGTGCATGCCTTTTTGCACGGTAGCGACGGCCTCCGGCGCCTCGATCGACATGATCTGGTCTATCACCCAGGGCCGGTCTTTCTGTGCCATCGTTGCCATTACGCGATTGCCGAGGTAGCGCAGGAAGGCGAAATCCGGCCCGGCATCGGTGTATTTGAATTCGGCATAGTCGGCGGCGAGTTCGTTGAGGAGCGCAATGAAGCTCTCCTGGTGACTGCCCGTCGGCGGACTGCCCAGCAGGTCGCTTTCGTTCTCGTGCAGTATCCCGGCGACGCGGATCGCCAGCGCCGTGGTGAACTCGCTGCGCTGCCCGGCATCCAGCCGCTGATACGCGATGCGATCGGCGATCTGGATCAAGAAAATCAGCAGTTCGCGGAGGAATGCGAAATACTGCGGGCCGGGGTCGATGTCGTATTGTTCGCCGCGCATGCGCTCGAGCGCATTCTGCGCCACACGCCAGATGATGAACGCCATCACGCTCGCAACCTGCTGCATGCTTTTCGGCGTGCCGTTCTTATGCCAGCGGCTTTTGATGCGCACGGCACGTCCTGGTATGAGGGTGCAAAGCGGAAACCGCGAGATGCCTATTTCTTGCGAATGTAGAAATGATACTCGCCGCGCGCGCTCTCGTGCATGGCGGCGAGCTCGAGCGATTTGGTCTTGACCCAGGCCTTGACGTCGGCGGGAGCGCCGGGGCAGTTGCTGATCAGTTCCAGCACCTCGCCGGGCTGCATCGCATCGAGCAGCTTTTTCGCCTCGACGATCGGGCCGGGACAGGACACTCCCCGGATGTCGAGCACCGCGTGCGGCCGGGGATGGGGCGTGGCCTTGCCTTTCTGGATGTAATAGCCGGTTTTCTTGCCGCTTATCCTGGCGGTCGCAGCGATCTGGTTGTCGGTGTATTTGACCCACGCGAACAGGTCGTCGGACGTGCCCGGGCAATCCGAAATCAGCAGCAGCACCTGTCCCACCCGCAGATCATCGATGACCTGCTTTGCGCCGAGCAGCGGCGCCGGGCACGACATGCCGCACAAATCCAGGGTAATCGCCGGAGTGGGTTTCGTCATAAAGCCTTCCTATTGAGAATCGTGAAAGTGGATGACAAACTTTCCCCTCACCCTGCGCCCGCGGAGGGCAGAACAGGATTCCGTCGGCTTGCCGATAGATGTGACCCCGCAGCGGGATGCAAGGCGCCGGATATCCGCGTGCTATTGTGCACCTTCACGGTCGCATCCCGTAAACGGGTCCCTGCTCCACGCTCCGGCGCACCTCTCCCCGCAAGCGGGGCGAGGGAACACTCCCTCTCCCGCCTGGGCGGGAGAGGGTTGGGGTGAGGGTGGGGCGTCCGCCAATGGGTATCAGGCACTATTACGAACATCAATACGCCGATTCAGTTTTCATGCCGCGACCGCGGCAATTGATTTGTGCGGAACGAAGATTCCGCAGCCGAGCTTGCGGTGCTCACCCAGGCCAACCTGTTGCAGGAAAGTGGATTGCTCGAGCGCGAGATCGTGCAACATCAGACTGTAGCCGCGGAGCTCGGTTTGCTCCGCGCGCAGCGCGCGCTGTTTGCCGCAGATGAATTTGCATGCCACGTCAAGTTGCCCGAGCTGAGCGGCGATATCCCTGTGAAATTCCAGCTCGTCGTCGCTGCCGGTGCAAACCAGTTGCGAGTAGAGCGTGGCGAATGCCAGCAGCGGACGCTGGCGGGAGGCGCCGATCTGCAGCACGTATCCGCCAAGGTCGAGTTGCCGTCCCTGCAGGCTTTGTGCGTCCGCCACCCGCGCCCGCGGCAGGCGCAGCACCAGCTTCGTGCGCTGCGTGAGCAGCAGCATCTCATCGTTCGCCGGCGCGCCGCGGATCGCGTGAATTCCGGCAAAGTCCTCGGCGTCGAGCCACGGCAGACAGTTCCGCAGTTCGCGCCAGAGCGCAAAGCCGTGATCGCGCGGAATGCTGGTGCCGCGGATACTGAAAATCAAGTCCACTGTCATTGCCGTTGCGCCCACTGCATGAGTGCGTGTCCCCAGCGCGCGGCGGTGTCCGCGTCAATCTCGAAGACCGTGAACCTGCTGCGTTCGCGGATGCGAATGCGCAACAGGCTGATGCCGCCGGATTCGTAGTCCACCTGTTGCAGCTCGATTTCCTGCCCGCCGAGCGGGGCTTTGAAGCGGTCCAGTGTCGTGATTTGATCCATGGGTTGCTCCGCCGAATGCAGGAAAGCCGCGGTGGGAAAGCGCATTGCGCCCGCTGCCGCAGCGGTACCGGCAGTCAAGGTTACCTCGCCGCCTCGCCTGCGCGCAACGCGCAAATCCGCCATAGCCAAAACCGGGGATGGGGTCATAACCCAAATGGGTGGGTCGGGGACTTCCTTAAGGGGGGTATCCGGCATACCCAACGAGGATGATAGCGCCGCAAATTCGCGCCTGTAAGATCGACGCGTATTGGTGGCTGTGGTGGTGTGCGAATCGGGTTGCCGGATCGGCGGGCATCAAGGCTCGCAGCGAGGAGAAAACATGGCGAAGAAGATGCACGAAACCCCGTTGCTCGACCAGCTCGAAAGCGGTCCTTGGCCAAGCTTCGTCACCGGCTTGAAACGGCTCGCCAACGACAAGGACTACATGGTTGACCTGATGGGTCAGCTCGAACATTCTTACGAGACGCGCAAGGGGTACTGGAAAGGCGGCACCGTCGGCGTATTCGGTTACGGCGGCGGCGTGATACCGCGCTTCTCGGAAGTCGCAAGTAAGTTTCCAGCATCGTCCGAGTTTCATACTCTGCGGATCATGCCGCCGGCGGGCATGCACTACGACACCGCGGTGCTGCGCCAGCTGTGCGACATCTGGGAAAAATACGGCTCGGGGCTGATCGCGTTGCACGGCCAGTCGGGCGACATCATGTTCCAGGGCTGTTCCACCGAGAACGTGCAGAAAGCATTCGATGCAATCAACGAGATCGGCTTCGATCTCGGGGGTGCCGGGCCCGCGGTGCGCACAGCGATGTCGTGCGTCGGCGCGGCGCGCTGCGAGCAGTCGTGTTTCAACGAGGCCGCGGCCCATCGCACCGTAATCAACAACTTCCTCGATGATATCCATCGTCCGGCGCTGCCTTACAAGTTCAAATTCAAGTTTTCGGGCTGCCCCAACGACTGCATGAACTCGATCCAGCGCTCGGACATGGCCGTGATCGGCACCTGGCGCGACAACATCCGCACCGACGAGGCGCTCGCGCGGAAATGGTTTGCGAAGCACGGGCTGAACGAACTGGTGAACGACGTGATCAGCCGCTGCCCGACCAAGGCGATCACGCTGAAGGACAGCGCGCAGGTCGCCATCGGAGGGAAAATCTCCAGCGTCGCGCTGAACGACAGCCAGTCGCTCGAGATCGACAATTCGGACTGCGTGCGCTGCATGCACTGCATCAACGTCATGACCGGAGCGCTGGCAGCCGGCAGGGACAAGGGCGCGACGATCCTGGTCGGCGGCAAACGCACCCTCAAGATCGGCGACCTGATGGGCACTCTGGTGGTGCCGTTCATGAAGCTTGAAACCGACGCGGACCGCGAGAAACTGGTGGACCTCGCCAAGCGCATCGTCGACTTCTTCGCCGAGAACGCGCTCGAGCACGAGCGCACCGGCGAGATGATCGAACGCATCGGGCTGGTCAACTTCCTCGAGGGCGTCGGCATCGAGATCGACCCCAACATGGTGTCGTGCCCGCGCACCAATCCTTACGTGCGCACCGACGGCTGGGACGAGGAAGTGGCGAAAATCAAGGCGAAGAAGGCAGGAGTCCAACCATGAGCCAGATGCGCACGCCGATCGAAAGCGGGGTTCCGGACAACGAGAAGTTCCTGCACCCGCTGCTGCGGAAGAACTACGGCAACTGGAAAACCCACGACCGGCCGCGTCCCGGCGTGCTGCACCACGTCGCCGCGAGCGGCGACGAAATCTGGACGGTGCGCGCCGGCACGCAGCGCCAGATGGATGTCTATACTGTCCGCAAGCTATGCGATATCGCCGACAATTTCGCCGACGGGCACGTGCGCTTCACCATCCGCAGCAATATCGAGTTCATGGTGGCTGACCAGAACAAGGTTGCGCCGCTGATCGCCGCGCTGCAGAACAGCGGCTTTCCGGTGGGCGGCACCGGAAATTCCGTGTCCTCGATCGCGCATACGCAAGGCTGGCTGCATTGCGACATTCCGGGAACCGATGCCTCGGGGGCGGTGAAGGCGCTGATGGACGAACTGTACGACGAGTTCATCAAGGAAGAGATGCCGAACCGCGTGCACCTGTCCACCTCGTGCTGCGAAATCAACTGCGGCGGCCAGGCCGACATCGCGATCGTCATGCAGCACACCAAGCCGCCCAGGATCAACCACGACCTCGTCGCCAACGTGTGCGAACGCCCGACGGTGGTGGCGCGCTGTCCGGTGGCGGCGATCCGGCCGGCGCTGGTGAACGGTAAACCGTCGCTGGAAGTGGACGAGAAGAAGTGCATCTGCTGCGGCGCGTGCTACCCACCGTGCCCGCCGATGCAGATCAACGACCCTGAACATTCCAAGCTCGCGATCTGGGTAGGCGGCAAGAATTCCAACGCGCGCGCCAAGCCCACTTTCATGAAGCTGGTGGCCTCCGGCCTGCCGAATAATCCGCCGCGCTGGCCGGAAGTGTCGGCAGTCGTGAAGAAGATTCTCTACACCTACAAGCAGGACGCGAGGCCGTGGGAGCGCATGGCCGACTGGATCGACCGCATCGGCTGGCCGCGTTTTTTCGAAAAGACCGATCTGCCGTTCACCAAGTACCTGATCGACGACTGGCGCGGCTCGCGGGCGAACCTGAACGCGTCGACCCACATCCGGTTCTGACGCCGCATAGGGGCCAACGATGAAGTTCGGACTGATGGTAAACGAAGGGCCTTACACCCATCAGGCGTCGGATACCGCTTACAAATTTGCGACCGCGGCGCTCGAGAAAGGGCACCGGATCCACCGCGTGTTCTTCTACCACGACGGGGTCAACAACGCGACGCGCCTGACCGAGCCGCCGCAGGACGACCGCCACATCGTGAACCGCTGGTCGAAGCTCGCCGAGCAGCACGGCATCGATCTGGTGGTGTGCGTGGCGGCCGCGCTGCGGCGCGGCATCAAGGACGAAATTCTGGCCAAGGGTTTCCGCATTTCCGGCCTCGGGCAGCTGGTGGAGTCGGGAATCCAGGCGGACCGCCTGGTGGTATTCGGCGACTGACGGCGGCGCTGCATGAACGAAACGACAGCCGGTATCGACCTGCAGGAAGAAACTTCCGGCACGGTCAAGAAGTTCATGTTCGTCAACCGCAAGGCGCCGTACGGCACGGTATACGCGCTCGAGGCGCTGGAGGTAGTGCTGATCAGCGCGGCGTTCGATCAGGATGTCAGCATGGTGTTTATCGATGACGGCGTCTACGAGCTGGTCAAGGGCCAGTCCACCAAGGCCATCGACATGAAGAACTTTTCGCCGGCGTACCGCGCGCTCGAGGGTTACGACGTCGAGAAACTTTACGTGGACGAAGCATCGCTCAAGGCGCGCGGTCTGACCACGGAAAGCCTGCTGGTGCCGGTCGAGGTACTGAGCTCGGCGCAACTGGCGGAGCTGATGGATCAACAGGACGTCGTGATCAGTTTCTGAGGACCTATGCTGCATATCGTGAATAAATCTCCATTCGAAAGAAACGCGCTGGAGAGCTGCCTGCGTTTCGGCAGAAGCGGCAGCGCGGTGCTGCTGATCGAGGATGGCGTCTACGCGGTGACGCGCGGCAACGCCGCAGAACCGAAAGTGCGGGAGGCGATGCGCCAGATGCAGGTGTATGCGCTGCGGCCCGACCTGGAAGCGAGAGGCATGCAGGACGCCGTGATGGATGGAGTCAAGCTTGTCGACTATGGCGGGTTCGTCGATCTGGTGGCGGAACACCATTCAGTGCAGTCGTGGTTATAGCGGTGAATCCCTCACCCCCAACCCCTCTCCCGGAGGGCGAGGGGAGCGTCGAGCGAAAGCGGACTGTCGTCCGATTTCGTAATTATCAATGGCAAGGAGACGGGTAATGAGCTTCGAATTGAATGGCAAGACTTACGAGACCGACGAGGAAGGCTATCTGGTCAATCTCGGCGACTGGAGCGAGGACGTGGCGAGCTTTCTCGCGCAGCAGGAAAAAGTCGACCTGACCCCGAATCACTGGGAGGTGGTCAACTTTCTGCGCGAGTACTACAACGACTACCAGATCGCCCCGGCGGTGAGGGTGCTCACCAAGGCGATCGGCAAGAAGCTCGGAGCCGACAAAGGCAACAGCAAGTATCTGTACGAGTTGTTCCCTTACGGTCCGGCCAAGCAGGCGTGCAAAATCGCCGGTCTGCCGAAACCAACCGGCTGCATATAGTCGCCGCGGCACGCATTCAGCGGATGTTGGTGCGCTGATTGCGGCGTTGGCGAACCGGGGACGCGCATGAGTTTTCTGACCATTGGTTACGCGTTGATGTTCTACGCAGCTACGGCGCTGCTGGTCGGCGGGCTCGTCTGGAAAATTGCCGGCTATGCGCGCACTCCGGCTCCGCTCAAAATTCCCACCGCGCCCGCGCCGGTAAATACCCGCGGCGTAGTGTTGCGCATGGCGCGCGAGGTGGCGCTGTTCGACAGCCTTTTCAAGTCCAACAAGTGGATCTGGGGACTCGGCTGGCTGTTCCACTTGACGCTGGCGCTGGTATTGGTTCGTCATCTTCGGTACGTCACCGAACCCGTGTGGTCCGTGGCCGCGCTGGCGCAGCCGTTCGGCATTTACGCGGGTATCGCCATGGTCGCGGCGCTCGCGGGCTTGTGGGCGCGCCGCGTGCTGGTCGAACGCATCCGCTATATTTCGACGCTTTCCGATCACCTGATGCTCGCGTTGCTGATCGCGATCGGCATAACCGGCATCGCGATGAAGTATGTCACCCACACCGATATCGTCGCGGTGAAAGCGTTCATGCTGGGATTGCTGTACTTCGACTGGCAGCCGCTGCCCGCCGAGCCGGCGCTGCTCGTGCATCTGGCCCTGGTGGCGGCGCTGATGGCGATCTTCCCGGCGAGCAAGCTCATGCATGCCCCGGGTCTCTTCTTCAGCCCGACGCGCAATCAGCCCGACGACGCGCGCGAGCGGCGTCATCTCTCGCCGTGGGCGGCGGAACTGGAAAGATAAATCCGTGGCCGTCGCCGAATTTGAAACGCCGAGGCTGAAGGAATACCCGGTCATTCCGATCCTGCAAGCCGGTGCGATGGCGCACAGCCGGCCGTTCGTCGCGGCGGCACCGATCCAGAAAGCGCTCGGTTTTCCCGGCGAACTGGTGGAGAACTGGCAGGAGAAGGCCATTGCGAAGATGGGTGAGCTGCTCGGCAAGTACCGCTCGCTCAAGGTCTATCTCGACGCCTGCGTGCACTGCGGCGCGTGCGCCGACAAGTGTCACTATTTTCTCGGCACCGGCGATCCCAGGAACATGCCGGTCGCGCGGCAGGACCTGATGCGCAAGATCTACCGCCGCTATTTCACCGTGGCCGGCAAGGTTTTTCCAAAGCTGGTCGGCGCCGCGGACCTGACGCGCGATGTGCTCGACGAGTGGTACACCTATTTCAATCAGTGCTCGGAATGCCGCCGCTGCTCGGTGTTCTGCCCGTACGGCATCGATACCGCCGAAATCACCATGGCCGCGAGGGAAATCATGGACTCCGTCGGCATGGGGCAGAAGTACAGCAACGAGATCATCGGCAAGGTGCACAAGATCGGCAACAACCTGGGGCTGCCGGGACCGGCGCTCGAAAATACGCTCGCCGGGCTCGAGGAAGACATCAAGGACGCGACCGGGGTCGACGTCAAGTTGCCGCTCGATGTCGAGGGCGCGGAAGTGTTGCTGGTCACGCCTTCCGCGGATTTCTTTTCCGAGCCGCACGTCGAAAGCCTGATCGGTTACGCCAAGGTGTTCCATCAGGCCGGAATCAGCTGGACGCTGTCATCGCACGCCTCCGAGGCCGGCAACTTCGGACTGTTCATCGGCAATTACGAACAGATGCGCAAAATTTCGATGCGCGTGCGCGAGGCGGCGCTCGAGCTTGGGGTAAAGCGTATCGCGGTGGGGGAGTGCGGGCACGCCTGGCGCGTCGCATACAGCTTCTGGAACACGCTGATCGGGCCGTTCGATTTTCTCGACCCGAACCACCCGGTGCCGCAGCACATCTGCGAGATTACGTACGATCTGATCCGGCGCGGCGCGCTTACGCTCGACAGGGACGCCAACGATGAGCGCATCGTCACGTTTCACGATTCGTGCAACGTTGCGCGCGCCTCGCGCATGGGCAGCATGCCGCGCGGCCAGTTCATCATTCCGCGCGAGATAATCAAGGCGTGCGTCAATCATTTTCACGACATGGCGCCGGAGACGATTTACGAGAGCACGTATTGCTGTGGTGGCGGCGGCGGCCTGCTCAGCGACGACCTGATCGAGCTGCGGGTCAAAGGCGCGCTGCCGAGGATGGAAGCGCTCAAGCAGGTGGTCGACGCGCACGGTGTCAATTTCATGGCGACGATCTGCGCGATCTGCAAGGCGCAGTTCAGCAAGGTGCTGCCGTACTACAAGTTCGACATGGGCATGGTCGGCGGTGTGCACCAATTGGTGGGAAGCGCCATCCGGCTGGGCGCGAAACAATAAGGGTATGGAAAATGTCAGGCACATCAGGCGACACGAACACGAAACTCACTTTCCGGCGCTATCGGGACGGCGACGAGGAACATCTCCCGTGGCAGGAGGAGATTTTCGACGCCGGTCATTCGCATAAATGCCCGGTCTACGTGCAAAGCGCGCCGCCGTGCCAGGCGAGTTGCCCGTGCGGCGAGGACATCCGCGGTTACCTCAACGTCATGCGGGGTATCGAAAAACCGCCGGCTGGCGTGCCCGCCGCGGAATACGCGTTTCGGCGGCTCACCGAGGCCAACCCGTTCCCGTCGGTGATGGGCCGCGTGTGTCCTGCGCCGTGCGAATCGGGCTGCAACCGCAACCAGGTCGAAGATTACGTCGGAATCAACTCGGTCGAGCACTTCCTCGGCGAGTACGCGATCGAACACAACCTGAAATTCGTGAAGCCCACGGCCAGCACCGGCAAGAAGGTCGCGATCATCGGCGGCGGACCCGCCGGCCTGTCGTGCGCCTACCAGCTCGCGCTGCTGGGCCACAGCTGCACGATATTCGACGAGCACGAGCAACTCGGCGGCATGATGCGCTACGGCATCCCGGGGTTCCGCACGCCGCGCGAAGTGCTCGATGCCGAGATTCAGCGCATCCTCGACCTGGGCATCGAAGTCCGGCTGAAAACGCGGATCGGCCGCGACATCAGCATGGAACAGATCGGCAAAGACTACGACGCGGTGTTCATGGGGCTCGGCGCGCAAAGCGGCCGGCCGCTGCCGGCGCCGGGCGCTGATGCGCCCAACTGCGTGACGGCGACGGCGTTTCTGCGTGCGTTCAACGACGGGCGCCTGCGCCATGTCGGCAAACGCGTGGTGGTGGTCGGCGGTGGCGACACTTCGATCGACGTGGCGACGGTGGCGCGCCGGCTCGGCCACATTACCCAGGCGCACGAGAAAGACCGTCCCGAATACGTGATCCAGGGCCGCGTCGGGCATGACGTCGCGGAAATCTCCGCGAAGCAGGGCGCTGAAGTGATCCTTACCTCGCTGTTTCCGATCGACCAGATGCAGGCCAACCGGCACGAGATCGAGCAGGCGCTCGCCGAAGGCATCGAGATCCGCTGCGGTATCACCCCGGTCGAGGTGGTGCGCGACACCAGCGGCCGTGCCACTGCGCTGCGCCTCGCCGAGTGCGAGGCCTCGTTCAAGAACGGCAGGCTCGAAATCAAGGTCAAGCCGGGAACCGAGCGCGACATTGAAGCCGATCTGATCGTCTCGGCGATCGGACAGGCGGTGGATTTCACCGGTCTGGAGAGCTTCGACAATGGCAAGGGCATGATCAGTGCTGACAGGAACTACCAGGTTTCCGGCAAGCAGGGGGTGTTCGTCGGCGGGGACGTGATCCGCCCGCATCTGCTTACCTCCGCGATCGGCCAGGGCTGGATCGCGGCGGACGGCATCGACCGCTATCTGCGCGGCGAGCCGCTTGACAAGCGCCCGAAAATCGACGCACACAGCTTCGATCTCACGCGCAAGATGATCGAGAAGGGCCTGCCGCTGGAGGCGGCGCCGCATACCAGCATCTGGGGCACCGATAGCGGCAACGTCGCAATCCACAACTATGAGAACCGCTCGCAGAAATACGTGATTCCGCACGACGAGCTGTTCCTCGGCCACTTCCCGTTTGCGCCGCGCAACAAGCGCAAGGTCATCACTCTGACAAAGGAGCAGGCGCTCGGGAATTTCCAGGAGCGGCTCGAATCTCTGAGCGATCCGGAGGTGGTGGCGGAAGCGAAGCGCTGCATGAGCTGCGGCCAGTGCTTCGAATGCGACAACTGCGTCGTGTACTGCCCGCAGAAAGCGGTGTTCAAGGTCAGCAAGGCGAAATCCACCACCGGGCGCTACGTGGATACCGATTACACGAAGTGTATCGGCTGCCACATCTGCCACGATGTGTGCCCGTCCGGCTACATCCAGATGGGGCTGGGGGAGTAAAGCGTGAGGCATAAGGCGTGAGGCGTGAGGCGAAAAGCCGCAGGGCCCTGGGCCGGCGTCCCGCTGTCGGCAAAGGGTTGCTGTTGCTCGTCGTTGCGCTGGCGGTTGCGTGGCCCGTGCTTGCCGCGGACAGCAGCCGCGTGCCCAAGCCGGTGATCGAAGCAGCGAAGGGCGAGAAATGCGTCGAGAACACCGATTTCATGCGCAGGAACCACATGGAACTGCTCAAGCACCAGCGCGACGCAACGATGCACCGCGGCATACGCACCAGGAATCACAGCCTCAATGGCTGCATCGAGTGCCACGCCAGCCGCAAGAACAACAGCGTGGTCGGCAGCGACCAGAACTTCTGCCAGAGCTGCCACAGTTATGCGGCGGTGAAGGTCGATTGCTTCGAATGCCATGCGAGCAAGCCGAAGGCGCCGGCTGAGCGCGCGGCGTTCAAGCAGACGGGAGTCGCGCCAATCGGAACCGGACGGGCGGTGAAATGAACGAACCCGTGCACGCCCCGGACCAACCTGAAGCGATGAGCCGCAGGCAGTTCATCGGCTGGGGTGCGGCCGCTGTCGCCGGGTTGGCGATCGCACCGGGCGTGACGCTGTTCGATCTGGCGCACGGCCGTCCCGCCGCGGAAGCCGCGTCGAACAAGGTACGCTGGGGCATGCTGATCGACACCAACCTATGCAGCGCGGGCTGCAACGATTGCGTGACTGCCTGCAGCAGGGAGAACCATCTTTCCGGCGGACTCGCGCCCACCGATTCGCAGTGGATCCGCAAAATGGAGCTCAAAGACCTGCGCAGCGGCAAGACGCATTCGGCTCCGATGCTGTGCCAGCACTGCGAACACCCGCCATGCGTCGATGTCTGTCCGACCGGCGCGTCGTTCAGGCGCGCCGACGGCATCGTGCTGGTCGACCGCCATATCTGCATCGGCTGCCGTTACTGCATGATGGCGTGCCCGTACAAGGCGCGCTCGTTCGTGCATGCGGATGTCACCGGCCAGAACCCGGACGTGCCGCGCGGCAAAGGCTGCGTCGAGTCGTGCACGCTGTGCGTGCACCGCGTCGACCGCGACCAGAAACCCGCGTGCGTCGAGGCCTGTGCTGCGGCTGGCCGCAACGCGATGATTTTCGGCGATCTGAACGACCCGCACAGCGAAATTTCGAAACGCATCGCAACGTACGCGACGACCCAGGTGCGCGCCGACCTCGCGCTGAATACCGCGGTGCGTTACCAGGGGATATGAGCGTGCCGTCCATCGCGTTACGTGCGCCTATCGTAGGATGGGTTGCGGCCGTCAAGGCCGCTACCCATCGCGACGAATGCATGATGGGTAGCGCTACGCGCAACCCATCCTACGTTGCTATCAGGGGATTTGAGGTGAAGGAGTGAAGGAGTGAAGGAGTGAGCATCGCATTACGCGAAATCGAAGGCCAAAGCCGGGGCTACTATGCGCTGCTCGGCGCGTTCGGCGCGTTGACGCTGGCGGGACTCGCCAGTGCGTATTACATGGAGCATCACGGGCATATCGTGACCGGCATGACCAACCAGATCGTGTGGGGCCTGCCGCACGTGTTCGCGGTGTTCCTGATCGTCGCCGCATCCGGCGTTCTCAACGTGGCCTCGATCGCCTCGGTGTTCGGCCAGCAGTTCTACAAGCCGCTCGCGCCGCTTTCCGGCCTGCTCGCAATCGCCATGCTGGCCGGCGGGCTCGCCGTGCTGATGCTCGATCTGGGCCGCGCCGACCGCCTGATCGTCGCGCTGACCTACTACAATTTCAAGTCGATATTCGCGCTCAACGTATTTCTCTATACCGGTTTTTTCGTCATCGTCGCCGCTTATCTGTGGACCATGATGGAGCGGCGCATGAACTGCTACAGCGGACCGCTGGGATTGTTGGCATTCATCTGGCGCCTCGTGCTTACCACCGGCACCGGCTTGATTTTCGGTTTTCTGGTCGCGCGTCAGGCGTATGACTCGGCGCTGCTCGCGCCCATGTTCATCGTGATGTCCTTCTCCTATGGCCTCGCGGTTTATATCCTGGTACTGATCGCGGCATACCGCTGGAGCGGACGGCCGCTCGGCGCCGTGGTGCTCGCCCGCCTGACACGGCTGCTGATCGTGTTTGTCGCCGCTGCACTGTATTTCGTCGCGGTACATCACCTCACCAATCTGTATGTCGCGAAACAGCAGGATTTCGAGGCTTTCATTCTGTTGACGGGCGGCGTGTATCCGGTCTTGTTCTGGGCAGGGCAGGTTGCGCTCGGCAGCCTCGCGCCGATGGCGATTCTCGCGCATCCGGTGCTCGGTAAATCGCATTCCTGGATCGCGGCGGCGGCGCTGCTGGTCGTGCTGGGCGCGTTGGCGCAGATGTACGTGACGATCATCGGCGGGCAGGCGTATCCGCTGCAATTGTTTCCGGGAATGCAGGAATCGAGCAGCTTTTTCGATGGCGTCGTGCACCCGTATGCGCCGAGCGCGCCGGAGATCATGCTGGGATTAGGTGGAATTGCGGCGGCCGCCGTCATCGTGCTGATCGCCGTCAAACTGTTGCGATTTCTGCCGGAGAGCCTCGATGAAGCGGCCTAGCCCCCGCTTGCTGATTTCGGCGGCTCACAAGTCCTCCGGCAAGACCACGATCAGCATCGGCTTGTGCAAAGCGCTGCGCGACCGCGGCCTCACGCTGCGGCCGTTCAAGAAGGGCCCGGATTATATCGATCCGATGTGGCTGTCTGCCGCCGCCGGCGGGACCTGCCGCAATCTGGATTTCAATGTGATGCAGCGCCCGGAAATCGCCGCCTATTTCGGGCGCCACTCGAGCGGCGCAGATCTCGCGTTGATCGAGGGCAACAAGGGTCTCTACGACGGGCTCGACCTCGATGGCAGCAACAGCAACGCGGCGCTGGCGGCGCTGCTGTGCGCGCCGGTGGTGCTGGTGATCGACGCGCGCGGCATGACGCGGGGCATCGCGCCGCTGATCCTCGGCTTCCAGGCTTTCGACCGCGGCATCGATATCGCCGGCGTGATTCTCAACAATCTCGGCGGTGCGCGCCACGAGGCCAAGCTGCGCGCGGTGATCGAGCACTATACCGACGTGCCGGTGGTGGGCGCCGTGCATCACGATGCGAGCATCGAAATCGTCGAGCGCCATCTCGGACTCATGCCGAGCAACGAGAGCGCCGAAGCCGCGGCGCGGATACGCGAGATCGGCGCCGCGGTGGCAAGGCAGGTGGATCTCGACCGCGTGCTTGAAATTGCGGGTTGGCGGCCGTCCACGCGCGGGCGCGGAAGCGGCAGGGCGGCTGCCGCCGGGGCGTTTCTCGGGTCTGCCGACGTGCGCATCGGCTGGGCGCGCGACCGCGCGTTCGGTTTTTACTATGCCGACGACCTGGAAGCGCTGAGGCAGGCAGGCGCGCAACTGGTGCCGGTCGATACGCTGCGCGACGCACGGCTGCCGCCGCTCGACGGACTGTTCATCGGCGGCGGATTTCCCGAAAGCCTGATGCAGGAACTGGAGGCTAACGCGGCGCTGCGCGCGGACATCCGGCGCGCGGCGCTGGGCGGACTGCCGGTCTATGCCGAATGCGGCGGACTCATGTATCTTGCGCGCAGCATCAGCTGGAACGGCGTTACGCGGCAGATGGCGGGCGTGATCCCGGCGGACGTGGTGATGCGCGACAAGCCGGCAGGACGCGGCTATGTGCGCCTGCGCGAGACTGAGCATCACCCCTGGCCGCAACTCGCCGCGGCAGGCAGTGGTGTCGAATTACCTGCCCACGAATTCCACTATTCGACGCTCGAGAACATCGGAACCGGCGTAACTTTCGGCTACGAAGTGCTGCGCGGGTATGGTATCGACGGCCGGCGCGACGGCATCGTGTACCGCAATGTATTTGCCAGTTACGCGCACCTGCGCAGCGTCGGCGCGCACAACTGGGCGGCGCGTTTCGTTGCGTTCGCGCGGCGCGTCAAGTGCGGCGCCCGGCAGTCCGCGGCAGCGATCGTGAAGCGCGAGCCGGAACCGGTGTGTTGAGCAGCGCGAGTGCAATGAACTTCGATCCGATTCAGGGCTCCCAACGATGAATTCCCGCCCCGGATTTTTGAGAACGGTTCCACTGCGAGCGCCTGCGCAACGCGGCACGGTGTATCTGGTCGGCGCCGGCCCGGGCAATCCCGAACTGCTTACGTTGCGCGCGGCGCGGCTCCTCGGGCACGCCGATGTCGTCGTCTATGACAATCTCGTCGCGCCTGCGATCCTCGAGCTGGCCCGTGCGGACGCCGAACGCATCTACGTCGGCAAGCGCTGCGGGCAGCACGCCATGCCGCAGCAGGCGATCAATGCCTTGCTGGTGCAGCTCGCGCGGCAGCGCAAGCGGGTAGTGCGTCTGAAAGGCGGGGACCCATTCATCTTCGGACGCGGCGGCGAGGAAATCGAAGCGCTGGCGAACCGGAATATCCCGTTCGAGGTCGTGCCCGGCATCACGGCGGCTTCGGGTGTCGCCGCATACGCGGGAATCCCGTTGACGCACCGGGATCACGCGCAATCGTGCGTATTCGTCACCGGCCATCTGAAGAACGGCAGCATGAATCTGGACTGGGGCGCGCTGGCGCGGCCGAACCAGACGGTGGTGATCTACATGGGGCTGCTCGGCCTGCCGATACTATGCGCGCAACTCATCGCGCACGGGCTTGCCGCGGCGACCCCGGCCGCGATCGTGCAGCAGGGAACGACTGACAGCCAGCACGTGCTGACCGGCACGCTGCAAACGCTGCCGGCGCTTACTGCGGCGGCGCAATTGGTGCCGCCAGCGCTGCTTATCGTCGGCAGCGTCGTCAGCCTGCGCGACAAATTGTCGTGGTTTCGGACGGAAAGCGAGCAGATCAGTTTCGCGGTAACCGAAGAACAGTACGGTTAAGTATTTGGCGCAACTTCGAGTCGTCTCAGGAGTTCAGAGACACGGTTGCCTGAATGCTGTCGTAGGGAGCGCTGATGCCGTTCTCATCGCGCACGATCAATCCCGCTTGAACGAGGGCGGACACGTCCGCATGGACCCGTTTGTAGTCGCGGCCCAGGGTCTTGGCGAGTTCGGATACGCTACTCGCAGGATGACGGCGAACATGCTTGAGCAGAGCGAGGCGCTTGGGAGAAAGCGTTGCCATCATGGTTTCGAGGTCGAAGAAGGTGAGGTGGGTTTCCCGGACCTTTTCCCCGCGCTCCAGACGCCGCCAGGCATCGACAAAGCGTTTCCCCATCTCTTCGACCGAACCCACATGAAGTCGGGCCGTCTGTTTCATCGTGTACCTCGCGCTCGTTTCACATCGGACAGGAAATCGGCCATCAGGGTCTCTACGCTGGAAAACTGATAGGGCTCTTCCCGGTCTCCGACGTGCCGGTGGTCACCTTTCCCGCGCTCATTGTCGTAGCCAATAACGCGCCTGCCCGGGTAGCCGTAATAGAGATTGTACT
>JACPTJ010000528.1 GCA_016192835.1 Betaproteobacteria bacterium | reverse complement strand
CCTTCCCACGTCGCATCCAGCGACCACGGCGTGAATCGCAGCCGGCACGTGCGGCCATGCTTCGCATTGAATTCGTCGCAGAACTCCGCCACGCCGCAATCCGGCGCGGTGATGATTTCGAGCTCGATCGTCCATCCGCGTAGCTCGAGCAGCGACTCGACTGCCCCGCGCAGGGTTTTCCAGTTGCTCTGGTGGCCGAACCAGACGAGCTGCAGCGGTTCGCCGCGCTCATCATGGTTCCCGAACCAGCGCCGGAACCCGCTGCGCGAACGCCGCGCGGGCGGGCTAAACCGGGGCACGCCGCGAGGACCTTCGAAGGGGTCGGTGACGACGGCCACCGGGCGCTCGGTGAACTGCGCGGCCAATGCCGACATCTCCGGGGTGCTGGTCACGACCGCATCGACGCGGCAGACGAAGTCCCGGAAAAACGCGCCGTAGAAAGGATGCTCGAAATAATTGTCGTTGAGATCGGCCACGACCCGGCGGCCCGTGCTGCGCAGCCGATCGATCACCGTGCGCGTGGTCGCCGACACCTTCTCGAAGAGGTCCTGGCGGGGCGTGATCAGCTTCGAAAATACCACGATGTCGGCATCGAACCTGCTCATCACTTCGTCGGGCGCGGTATCGGTCCCGATTTGCACCAGCGTGACCGCGTGGCCGCGTTTGGCGAGACCTGCCATCGGCTGGATCACGCGATAGCGCGCCGAAGCGAACGGCGAATACATCTGCCCGTCTTTCAGCGTCACCGTGTTATACGCGACCCAGTTCACCCGCATCACGCGATCCTTGGTGATTTCAATCAGTCCGGCGTCTCATTGATCCAGTCACGCCGGGCCGCTGCATGAAGCTCGCGTGCCACGCGTTCAATCACCGGCTCCCACTCGCCGTAGCGCGGCTGCCTGAACATCGTGACCGAAGGATACCAAGGCATGCCGTCGCCAGCAATTCCGTAACGCCATTCGGGGCTGTAAGGCGCGAGTACCCACACCGGTCTGCCCAGCGCGCCGCCAAGGTGGATCGCCGCGGTGCACACGCTGATCACCAGATCGAGCGCGGTGATCAGCGCCGCTGTGTGCTCCAGATCGTCGCGCACCTCGCGCCAGTCGGCAATGCTGACGCCCGTTGCAGACTCGACCGCGGCGATTTCCGCATTGCACTCGGTATATTGCAGGCTCACGCACCGCACACCCGCGCTTTGCAACAGCGGCGCCCATTGCGCGAGCGGAATCGAGCGCATCGGCCGCCGCGTCTTGTGCGTCCCACCCTGCCACGAAATCCCGACCTTCAAGCCGGGTCCAAGCGCGGCGAGCCGCTCGCGCCAAACGTCAACGCGCTCTGGATCGGCTTTGAGGTAGCCGTGATGGCGCGGAAAATCGGCCGAGCTCCGGCGCAAGTACTGCGGCAGGCTTCCCATCGCGATTTGCGCGTCGACGCCGGCCGCCCGTTCAGCGGGCGGTGGTTCGCCCCCCGCGCCCAACGAGTAAACACTCGCCTGCGGAAACGAACGCCCGAACAGGCTCTCGAGCCGCGGCGAGCATTCGACGGCGCAGTGCCGGCTCGCCGCGATCACCTCGGGCAGACACGAGGCAAACATGATTTCATCGCCCAATCCCTGCTCCGCATACACCAGCAGTCTGCGGCCGCTGAGCGCGCCGCCGTCCCAGCGCGGATAGCGTGCGGGCCGCCGCGGCTGGTCGGCGCTTTCCATCCGCAACTCATAATCGGGCCACCCGCGCGCAAAATCATGGCGCAGCAAATGGGCAAGCGAACGGTGCCAGCGCGCGAGCACGAAATCGGGTTTGCGGGCGATCGCCGCATCGTAACTCGCAATCGCGGCGTCGAGCCGCCCCAGGTCCTGCAGCACGATGCCGAGATTGTTGAGCAGCTCCGGATCGGAACTTTTCAGCTCGCGCGCACGCTCGTAATGCGCGAGCGCCTGATCAGGGCGATGCATTTTCTGCAGCACCAGACCGAGGCATTTCAATGCTTCAACATCATCCGGGCGCCGGCGGAGCACTGTGTCGAGCCGGCGCAGCGCCTCGTCGTACTGCTCGAGCTCGATATGGACCAGCGTCAGGTTCTTGACCAGGTCAGGCAGCTCCGGTGCGAGCGCATAAGCACGCGTGTATGCCTCGAGCGCGGCGGCGTGCCGCCCATCGCTCTGATACGTCAGCCCGAGGTTGGAATGCGCAGCGGCATTGCGCGCGTCGAGCCGCACCGCCTGTTCGTAGCTCGCCGCGGCAGCGGCGCGGTCCCCGAGCGATAGATAAACATTGCCCAACGCGGCATGGGCATCGCCAAAATCAGCTTTTGCAGCGATCGCCTGCTGCAGGTGGCGGAGCGCCGCGGCAGGGTCGCCGTGCTGGCCCAGCAACGCGCCGAGCAGGTAATGCGCATCCACGTTGCCGGGGTCGCGCTCGAGCACGCGCCGGTACCATCGGTCTGCCGCGGCAAGGTCACCCGCGTGCTGACTGTGGTACCCCTGTTGGAGCCATTCCGTCAGCTCCGGGTTCTCCGCTGCGGGCGTGACGGCGCGCGTGAAAAGACGCGCAAGAATCTTGGTCAGGATCACGATGTCGGCAGGCGCAGGATATGCTGCACCATTATAGTTTGTTGCCGTGCTATTGACGCCGCAGTTGTTCCAAACTGATAATTCGGGCAGGAGGCGCGTGATGGCGTTATTCGGATCGGCATCGGGAAAGCAAATCGACGAGTTCGCGAAAAACCTCGCGCTGGAACTCTCCAAGCGCTATCCCGCCGCGCTCGACAAAGGCGGCGCACGGCGCATTTCGCAGAAGCGCCTGACGACCATACTCGAGGACACCTTTAACCGCGCCATCGAGTTCAAGCAGCAGCACAAGCTTGGAGTCTACAAGAAGGCGCGCCTTGGCAATACCTTCCGCTGGGAGCTTGAGGAGCTGGGTTACAGCAAGAAGTTCATCGAGCTCGCGACCGAAGGCCTGATCGTCTACATCACGCGGGAGTAGAAACTCGACGCAAAACCCCGTTCGCACTGAGCGTAGCGCGCAAGCGCGGAGTCGAAGTGTGAACAAGGTGCTGACTTGTTGGCCATTCGTATTTCGACTTCGCTGCGCTACGCTCAATACGAACGGTTTGTGACGTTCAGCATCGAGCTGCGAGCGGCGGCTATTTCTCCGGCGGTGGCACGTAACCGGGAATCTTCGCCAGATCGACATCATCGATCTGGTGCGGGTCCATGCACTGCTGGGCGTACGTGAGGTAGACCTTCTCCCACATGAACACGTCGAAGAGATCCGGGTCGATGTGCCCGCCGAGCTTGAACTTGCCGAGAATAGTCAGCGATTCCGACAGCGTCTTGCCTTTCTTGTAGGGCCGATCCCGCGCGGTCAGCGCCTCGAAAATATCGGCTATTCCCATCACCCGCGCCTGCACCGACATCTGATCCCGGGTGAGGCCCCGCGGATAACCCTTGCCGTCCATGCGTTCGTGATGGTCGCCCGCATATTCCGGCACGTTCGTGAGGTGCTTCGGCCACGGCAAGGCCTCGAGCATCTGGATCGTGACCTCGATATGATGGTTGATGATCTGGCGCTCGGCGGCGGTCAGCGTGCCGGCGCGTATCGTCAGGTTCTCGAGCTCGTTTGCGCTCAGAAACTCTGATTCCTTTCCCCCCACATCACACCAGCAGTACTTGGCCGAGATCTGTTTCACCCGCTCCTGGTTCGCGGGCTGCATCAATTCTCCGCCGACATTGCAGAACCGCAGGAACTCCCGGTCCTCATCGATCTCGCGCAGCTTGAGCTCAAATTCGCGCTCGAGCCTGCCCGGCGCCTGCGGGTCGCCTTGTTCCAGCGCTGCAAGTTTCGCGTTGAGCATTGCGATCTCGGCGTCGCGCTTGATGACCTCGAAGCGCGTGTCGACAGTGCTGATGCGGTCGTATATCGTTTCCAGCTTGGTTGCCTTGTCGACCACGTGCACCGGCGTGGTGACTTTGCCGCAGTCGTGCAGCAGTCCGGCGATCTTGAGCTCGTAGCGATCCTTGTCGGTCAGGCTGAAGTCCTTGAGCGGGCCGACCTTGACGTTGTTGACGCCCTCCGCCAGCAGCATGGTCAGGACCGGCACGCGCTCGCAATGGCCGCTGGTATAGGGCGACTTGTCATCGATCGCGGCGTTGATCAGGTTGATCAACGATTCGAACAGGTTCTGCAGGTGAATGATCAACAACCGGTTGGTGAGCGCAATCGCGGCCTGCGACGCGAGCGATTCGGCAAGATGCTGGTCGGCGACCGAAAACGGGACGACGGCACTGGTGACGGGATTCTTGGCGTTGATCAGCTGCAGTACCCCGATGATCTCGTTTTCGTGGTTCTTCATCGGCACCGTCAGGAACGACTGCGACCGGTAGCCGGTTTTCTTGTCGAAGTTCTTGGTGCCGGAAAAATCGAACCCCTCCTGCGTGTAGGCGTCGGCAATATTGACCGACTCGTCGTGGTGCACGGCGTAGCACGCGACCATGGTGGTTACCGGCTTGCCGCCCTTGTCGTACAGGCCGATGGGATAAAACGGGATTTCGACGCCGGTCGTGCCGCCCATCGCTATTTTCAGCGTGTCGTTGCGCATGATCTCGAATTTGAGCGCACGCTCGTCCGTCACCCGGTACAACGTGCCGCCATCGGCGTTGGTAATGTTTTTCGCCGCCACCAGGATCGCTTCCAGCAACCGGTTGATGTCGGTTTCTTTGGAGAGCGCAATTCCAATCTGGTGGAGCTGCTCGAGGCGCTCGAACTCGTTGCGGGGATCCGGCGGAGGCGGTATTTGATTCATGGCAACCGGGTTCACTTGATACAGACTGCGCGGACCTGATGGATATCGGTGATGCCCGACAACACTTTCTCGATGCCGTCCTGCTTGAGCGTGCGCATGCCGGTCTCGAGCGCGGTGGCGAGCATCTCGGCCACCCGGGCGTGCTCCTGAATGTTCTTCTTGATCCGGTCGGTGCCCATCAGCAGTTCGTGCAGACCGACGCGGCCTTTGTAGCCGGAGCCGCCGCAGGTGTCGCAGCCTCCCGGAGAGTACAGCGTGATTTCCCCTTTGTCGTTGCCGAACTCCTTGATCCATTCCCGCAGCTGTGCCTGCTTCGAGCCCTCCGGGTCTTTCTTCCACGATTCCATATTGGTGAGCTCGAGCACATACTCGTCCAGCAGCGCGCGCAACTCCACCTCGGTTGCAACGTGTGGCTGCTTGCATTTGGCGCACAGCCGCTTGGCGAGGCGCTGCGCCAGGATGCCGAGCAGCGCGTCCGAGAAGTTGAACGGGTCCATTCCCATATCGAGCAGCCGAATGATCGATTCCGGCGCCGAGTTGGTATGCAGTGTCGCGAACACCAGGTGGCCGGTGAGCGAGGCTTCGATGCCGGT
>JACPTJ010000527.1 GCA_016192835.1 Betaproteobacteria bacterium | reverse complement strand
GGCTGCCAGCGCCGCGGGCACAACAGCAACCGCTGGATGCAGCACCGAGGTGCGGTGATCGTCGTCCATCTCGACCGCATGGCCTGTTGTCCCGTTTACCAGGGCGGCGAACAACGCATTGGTACGGTAATCTCTGCCGATAACCGTGCAGGTTTCACGCCCTCCCAGTTCGGCAACAACATCGCCGATGATCTGGCTCGAGCGCGCGCTCGAGGCCGTGAGCGCGACTCCCAGGTAATCCATGACGAACACACCTGCTCGTTCAACGACTTCGGGTGGGATTTTCCTGATCCCACACTCTCCGATAAATTCTGCCAGTTGCCCGGAAATCGACTGCGCCATGTAATTCCGTCCTTTCATGGTAACTGTAGCCGTCGGGAAAACCCCGCTGAATGGATATTTATTTGTGCGATTGTCGCATGGAAATCATGTGATATCATGCGGACCGATGGACTCAATGCGCCCGTAATTGGCGCCAGCCCATTTCTGGTGTGTCGGCTGAACACCAGGCGCTGTCGCAACGCGGCGCATCATTCCCCACTATAGCCGAATGCTGGTAAACCATTGGAGGACGATATGAAACCCGCGACACCAGATCGGAAGGCTGCCACGTTTTGCGGAGCCTTGTTGTTGGCCATGACCTTTGCCTGGCAATCCGCGGCACTGGCACAGACCATGCTGCAAATGCCCACAGGCGGCGTCACCGGCAGTTATTACATGATCGGCGCCCCGATGGCGAAATTCATCAACGAGCACTCGAAGTTGATTCGGGTTACCCCGAACACCTCCGGCGGCAGCGTGGAAAACCAGCGGCGGGTCGAAAGCGGCGCGGCGCAACTCGGAATGACATCGCAGGACCTGATGTACGCGGGCTGGCGCGGAGAGAAGCCGTTCGACAAGCCGATGCGCAATTTCCGGGTCATCGGCATCGTCACGCCGATATTGGCGAATCACGTGATTACGCTGGCCTCGCACAACATCAAGACCGCGGCCGACCTGAAAGGCAAGATTTTTGCCATCGGCGCACCGGGTTCGATGGCGGCGGACCAGATGAACCTGTTTCTCGAACACGTGAAGCTCAAAGGGGCGCTCGAGGCGAGGATGCTGCCGCATCAGGACTACCCAAGCATGTTGCTGGACGGCAAGGTCCAGGTGATCAACCGGGCGGGAAGCGTGCCCGCGGCCGTGGTCGAAGAGATCGCGGCGCAAAAACCGATCGCTCTGGTCGACTTAGGACCGGAGCTCGAAAAGAGCGGGTTCCTCAAGAAATACAGCTTCTACCAGAAGGTCGTGGTGAAGGGCGGCACCTACAAGGGTGAGAATCGCGACATCACGTTATTCGGTTCCGCCGGGTACCTGATCGCCCATAAGGACGTGCCGGATGCGGTGGTCTATGAATTTACCAAGCTCGCGTATTCCCAGGACAACATAAAACAGGTCAATATGGCTTTCAAAGGAGCGAACATTAACCGCGCTGACCCCTTGGGCGGCAATATCGCACCGGTTCATCCTGGGGCGGCGAAATTCTGGAAGGAAATCGGAGTGAAGTATCCCGAGCCCACGCTCAAGTAATCGCGTAGTAACGGCCGGTAAGGCGGGCCGCAGGCTGCGAGTTCGCCTGGGGCCTTTTTCCGGGGGAGCCCGCGCATGGCGAACGACGCGACCATCAAACCCAACCTGTTCCTGAAGCTGCTCGAGGAATCCGAGGGCGTGCGCGTGCTGCGCACGTTCTCCGGCGTCTGGCGCGGCATTTACAAGACGCTGGCGGCGGTTTACAGCGTGGTCCTGATTTACTCAGTGACATCCACCTTCTGGAGTACATCGGACCTGCGCGGGATGTTCATCATGTTCGTCACGTGCATGGTCTTCATGCGCTACCCCGCGACCCGGAAGTCGCCCCTGCACCGGCCGAGCGCGGTGGATTTTGTGTTGATCGTGCTGAGCGTCGCCGCGTTCGGCAATTTTGTTCTCGATTATGAACAGATGGCGTGGCGGGCCGGAGCCGCCACGGCGCGTGACGTGATATTCGGCGTCATCGCAATCGGGCTGGTGCTGGAATCCTGCCGCCGCGCGATGAGCGTGATTTTGCCCGGGCTGGCGCTGATGCTGCTGCTCTACGCTTATTTTGGGCCCTATATTCCGGGCACCCTGTTCGGCCACCAGGGCTTTTCCGCGGAGGTGATCATCGCGGATGTCTACGCATCCATGAACGGCATCTTCGGCTTCGTCGCCTACGTTTTCATCGCGTTCGTGATGCTGTTCGTGATCATGGGCGCAATCTTCGAGCGCTTCGGCGCCGGAGCTTTTTTCATTGATTTCCCGGTCGCCCTGCTGGGGCGCCTGCGCGGCGGTCCGGCCAAGGCGGCGATCGCGGCGAGCGGCATGTTCGGGATGATTTCGGGCAGCGCCACCGCGAACGTGGTGGCGACCGGCAGTTTTACCATCCCGCTCATGAAGAAAACCGGCTATCGGCCCGCTGTGGCGGGGGCCATCGAGTCGGCCGCGTCCACCGGCGGGATGTTTATGCCCCCGGTCATGGGCGCTGGCGCATTTCTGATGGCCGAGATGTTGCACATGCCGTACGCGGACATCGTCAAGATCGCGCTGGTGCCGGCGCTGTTGTATTTCTTCGCGATTTTCGCCATGGTCCACATGGAAGCGCTGCGAACGGGAATCGGTGCCATTCCGCCGGAGGATCGTGTCAGCGCGTGGACGGTATTCAAGGGCGGTTGGTACTACATGCTTCCGATCCTGGTCCTGTTCTACGTGCTGTTCACCGGCAGCACCGCTTCGCTTGCAGCGTTCTACGCGATCGTCAGCTTTCTCGGGCTCATGGCGATCAAGTATTTCGCCATGGGACAGTTCAAGCAATTTTTCATCAACCTGTTTGACGCGCTCGCGGACGGCGGCGACAAGTCCCTGATCGTCGGCTCAACCGCGGGTCCGGTAGGAATCATCGTCGGGATCGCGCTGCTCTCCGGCCTCGCGTTCAAGTTTTCCGCGCTGGTGATGGCGTACACCTTCGGCTATCAGTGGGCCGCGCTGCTGCTGGTCATGTTCGCGACTTTCGTCCTCGGATTGGGCATCACCGTCACCGCGGACTATCTGATCCTGGCGTTGCTCGCGGTTCCGGCCATGGGGGCGATGGGCATTCCTCTGCTCGCCGCCCACTTCTCGGTATTCTGGTTCAGCCAGTCCTCCAACGTCACGCCGCCGGTGTGCATGGCGGCGTTCGCCGGCGCAAGTATCGCGGGTGCCCATCCTTACAGCACGGGATTTCACGCAATGCGGTTCTCGTCTTATCTGTACGTGATGCCGTTCATGTTCGTCTATTCGCCGATTCTGATGCCGAATGGATTCAATGTCGACGTGCTTTATAGCTGGGTGATACTGTTCCTGTCCGTGATCCCGTTCGCGGCGGGGGCGATGGGTTACCTGTTTGGAAACCTCAACGCCGTTCAGCGCACCGTGCTGATCGTGTCGGCGTTCCTGTTCATCTTCCCGATAGCCATCGTGGACATCATTGGCGTCGCGCTGCTCCTCATCGTTGCCGTTCCGCAATATCTGAAATGGCGAACGGCCGGCCAGGAGCAAAAAGCGCTTCATCGCACTGCGGCCTGATTCCAATTGTAGGGTGCGCTTGCGCACCGATTGCCGGATGGTGCGCAAGCGCACCCTACTCCACACGCGCACCGATTGCCGGATGGTGCGCAAGCGCACCCTACTCCACACGCGTACCGATTGCCGGATGGTGCGCAAGCGCACCCTACTCCACACGCGCACCGATTGCCGGATGGTGCGCAAGCGCACCCTACACCACCCCCCGCCGTTTCAGGCGCCGGCCGCGCTCGCGGCATATTTTCCGGCGAGTCTGCCGGAAGTGAACGCCCAGCCGAGATGATGTCCGTGTCCCTTTAGCAGCAATCCACCCTGACCCGATGAACCCGCCGCAGACAGGCCGGGTATCACGCGGTCCTGAGTATCGAGCACCTGCAGACGTTCGTTGACCGCGAGCCCGCCATCGGTGAAGTTGATGTAATTCCTGACCGGGCCGAGCGCGACAAAAGGCGGGGTCCGAAGTTGCGGCCGCTGCCCGCGCGCGGGCGGACCGGACGCCGGCGCGGCCGCCGAGGTATTGTATTGTTCCACCGTGGCCGCGAGTTTCCCCGGATCGATTCCCATGCTACGCGCGAGTTCCTCCAGCGTATTGCCTTTGTGAAACAGATCGGGCCGGTTTTTTTCGTAGTCGGGCAGGTATGCGTAGGCGAAACCGGGCGCGGTGGAGATATCGTGGGGCGCCTGCGAAAATTTTGCGGCGAGCTCGCCATCCATCAGGATGTAGGCAATCCCATCCGGTTGATAGGCGAGTTCGAACACCATTTTGGCGCTTTCGTCGGCGAAACGCTCGCCCGACTTGTTGATGAGGATCGCGCCGGC
>JACPTJ010000236.1 GCA_016192835.1 Betaproteobacteria bacterium | reverse complement strand
TCGAGGCTCTGACATCAACACGCGCAAGTGAGCGCAAGCAGGCCGCGGCCCGCGAGCCGGCGCCCCGGGAAATCGTATTCCGTGGCACGCTCGAAGAAGTCAACAACCACTTCTACGATGCGATGTGGACCGACGGCCTGCCCGTCTTTCCGCCGACGCTTGCGCAGGTCGAGCGCTTCCTGCGCTTTACCGGGCGCGCACCGGATGAAGTGATCGGTGTCTGCCCGCCCGACAACCGGGAGGCGACGGTGTGGAACATTGCAGTGACCGGCGTCATGGCGGGCTGTCGCCCTGAGTACATGCCGCTACTCATCGCAGTGGTCGAAGCGGTCACCGATCCCGAGTTCAGAATGCAGGATGCGGGCTCGACGCCCGGTTGGGAGCCGCTCATCACGGTAAGCGGCCCCATCGCAACCCAGCTCGACTTCAACAGCGGCGCGAGCGTGATGCGCATCGGGCGCCGCGCGAACGGCACGGTTGGCCGTTTCCTGCGTTTGATCCTGCGCAACATGGCGGGTTTTCGCTTCGCGCCCGGCGCCGGCGACAAAGGCAGCATCGCGCAGAACTTTTTCGTTGCGCTGGCCGAAAACGAAGAGGCGTGCCGCGAGGTCGGCTGGCTGCCCTACTCCGCCGATCGCGGCTTCCAGCCGGGTGAGAACATCGTGACCGTGCAAAGCGTGGTGAGCGTGAGCCCGCCGCTTTATACCGGCAGCGATGATCCGCTGGAGCACGCGCGCGTGCTCGCCGAAGTCGTCGGGCAGAGCTGCGGCTACTGGTCGCCCGTCGGGATGGCGTACTCGAAAAACAATCCGCTCATCGTGATGGGTCCGAGCATCGCGAAAGTATTCGCCGACCACGGCTGGAGCAAGACCGACATCCGGCAGTACCTGTACGACAACCTCTGGATTGCAGCCGATGACGCAGAGCGCTACGCCTACTATATCGGCTTGACGGGCTTTCGCTTACGCGATCAGGTCGCGAAAGGTCTGCTGCCGCCGGAGTATTGCGCGTCGGACGATCCGAAACGGCGCGTGCGCGTGTTCCTGAACCCCGAGTCGATCGGGATCGTCATCGCCGGTGACCCCGGCCGCAACCAGTCCAAGTGCTACTGCAGCAATCACACGCAGGGGCCGCCGGTGAGCCGCAAGGTCACTCTTCCGCGCGACTGGGACGGGCTATTGCCGCGGCGCTGACGCATCAAACCAGATACTCCTTGCGAAGTAGTAGCTCCTGGTCCACCGTCCCGGTAATATAGGCCAAGATACGCGGCCAATCCATAAACTATCCCCCGTCTTCGTTATTCGACAAGAACGAGGATTTAAGAGCGTACAATTGAGCGGCCGGCACGAACAGTCGTGTGAGTCGGCGTCTACCGAGGGAGATCTGCATGCCAGTATTTGAGAGAGTTGGTCATCCGAGGTTGTACTATGAGTTGGACGACTTTACGGATCCATGGAAGCAAGCCCCTTATCTTTTACTTCAGCATGGCTACGCCCGTTCGTCCAAGTTCTGGCGTGCGTTGGTTCCCTATCTGAGCCGGTTCTACCGCATAATACGACCCGATCTGCGTGGCCTCGGGCAGTCTGGAAAAGACTTCGACTTAAAAAAAGATATCGGAGTCTCAGCCTACTTGACGGACTTCAATGACCTGCTTGACCATCTCGGCGTGGATTCTGTCCATCTCTGCGGAGAATCGTCCGGTGGCACCATTGCTTTCGCACTCGCGGCGGAGTGTCCCGAGCGGATACGCACCCTCACCGTCATTTCATCGCCCGTTTACATGACTGAGGAAGACAAGAAAAGCTCATTGGGTGGCTACCCGGACAGGGTAGCGGCATTGCGAGCGATGGGCTCGCGGGGATGGTTAGAGGCCTCCAATGCAGGACGACGGTTCCCCCCGGACTCTGATCCCAAAATGCTAGCGTGGACCCTCGATGAGATGGGGAGCTCGGACGTTGATGTCCTGATCGCGCTATTTCAATGGATATCGAACGCCGACGCCACGCCTTATCTGTCGAGGATCACGGCACCTGTCCTCGGACTATATCCGGAAGGCGGCATCATCACAAAAGATGAACATCTCCAGTTGCTGCGCGCGCACGTCAACAATGTGCGTATCGTGCGTATTCCGTCACGATATCACAGCATTCAGATCTTCTCGCCAGCCACCTGCGCCATGCAACTGCTCCACTTCATTTCGCAATACGACGGCATAGCGTGCAGGGAGGCATAGAATCAACTCTTCCGTAGGGCTAACGCTCTCGCAAACCCCGCTTCTGGACGAGTTCGGCATACCTGGCCAGCTCTGCATGCAGGTATTTACGAAACTCCTCCGGCGAGCTTGCTATGACATCCATGCCAGCACCCGCGAATCGAGCCGATAAATCCGAAGAGTGCAGTGCTTTGACAATGTGTTGGTGGAGCTTGGTGACGATGTCACCAGGGGTGGCTGCCGGTGCCAGTAATCCGATCCAGCTAGTGAACTCGTAACCGGACACACCAGCCTCGGCGACGGTAGGAACATCGGCAAGAAGCCGCGAGCGTTTTTTGCTTGTGACGGCAATCGCCCGGATTCTGCCCGCTTTTACTTGAGGCAGGACGGCAGCGACGGAGGGTATGCTCAGATCAGCTTCGCCGGAAACCAAAGCGAGCAACGCTGGCCCTCCACCCTTGTAAGATAGATGAGTCATCGTCATGCCGGTGAGGCTCATCAACAATTCAGCGGCAATATGAAGATTTGTTCCGTTCCCGCCGGATGAATAGTTGATTGTATCCGGCTTCGCTCTCGCAAGCGTAATTAACTCCTTCACTGATTTTACCGGCACTGATGTGTGGACTGATACCACATATGCCGACGCAACGAGGAGCGACACTGGGATGAAGTCCTTCTCGGCATCGTATGGAACTTTTGAGAATAGACTCGGGTTGACCACTAAGGGCAATGTGCTACCGAGAAGAATGTATCCGTCGGCGCGTGAGCGCGCAACGAGTTCGATACCAATGATGTTCGAAGCCCCCGGGCGGTTCTCTATGACGAAGGGTTGTCCAAGGGACTCCGCGAGTTTTTGTCCGAGCGGCCGGATGACCGTATCAAGAAGACCACCGGGAGAAGTCGGCACGACCACGCGTATGGGGCGGTCGGGGTAGCCTTGCGCCTGCGCAAACCCCATCAAGCCTATCATGAGACCAGTGCCAATTACTCCGCTGACTATTCGCCTGCTCATCTGCCCCCCTCTCCTCGATTAAGCCCTCTAACTTCCGCCAATCGGGTGGTGCATGCCCAACGCATCTTCGGTGAATTGACGTAGTTGGCGCGGTGCGCATACGAAGTATAGATGCGACTGCGGAGCGTGTCACGCGGCACCAAAATCAACTTTCTTTCGCTTGCCTTGCGCGCTGGGGGGTACACTCCTGATCATGCAGGTGGTATCAGGTGATGCCTACCAAAATTAACCGGACAGCAGTCGAGTATACTGTGAGAGAAGCAGGTAAGATTGGGGCATTTTCAACGAGTGCACGGGCTCGTTTGGTTATCGGAGATACAAATTGAAGCATGACGCAGTGCGCATGGTTTCGGCGAGCGGTATTCTCGGCTATGGTTTCCCCGAGAGCTCGCTCAAAGCGGGACTGGGTCGCAAGCCGCACATGATAGGCGTGGACGGCGGCAGCTCCGATCCGGGCCCGCACTACCTGGGCTCCGGCAAAACCCTGAGCAGTCGCCTCGCAATGAAGCGAGACATGGCGCTGCTGTTGCACGGGGCCATCGCCAATCGCATCCCCATGATGATCGGCACTTGCGGCGGCGCGGGCGGCGAACCGCATCTGCAGACCTGCGCCGAGATCCTGCGTGAGATCGCGCGCGAGCACGACCTTCATTTCAAGCTTGCGCTGATTCATTCGGAGCAGAACAAAGCGTGGCTCAAAGACCAGCTCCAGGCCGATCGCATCCATCCGCTCGGCGGCGCAGCGCCGTTAACGGAATCCGTGATCGACCGCGCGGAGCGCATCGTCGGCATGATGGGACCGGAGCCCTATAGGGCTGCGCTCGAAGCCGGCGCACAAGTGATATTGGCTGGCCGCAGTACCGATCCGGCGCCGTGGGCCGCGCTCGCGATGCATCATGGAATGCCGCCCGCTCAAGCGTGGTTTGCCGGCAAAATGCTCGAATGCGCATGCAATGCAGCGCTGCCGAAAAAGCACGATTGTCTCATGGGGACGGTCGCGCCCGATTACGTCGAAGTCGAGCCGCTCAATCCCGAGTTGCGCTGCACGCCGCTCTCGGTCGCGGTGCAGGCGCTGCACGAAAACGCGAGCCCCATCATCCACAAAGAGCCGGGCGGTCTCCTCGACACGAGCGCGTGTGAGATCAAGGCGCACACCGAGCGCGCGGTGCGAGTGTCCGGCATGCAATGGCGGCCGCAGCCCTACACGATCAAGCTCGAAGGGGCGGAGAAAGTGGGATACAGCGCGATCACTTTTGCGGGCACGCGCGATCCCGGATTGATCGCACAGATCGGCGACTTCATCCGCGCCGTGCGCGAATCCGTCGCGACCAAAGTCACGGCCTTTCAGGTTTCGCCCGAAGAATACCGGCTCGTGCTGCGCCTGTACGGCAAAGACGGCGTGATGGGCGAATGGGAGCCGCTGAAAGATGCGGCCTCGCACGAGATCGGCGTCCTCGCCGAGGCCATCGCCAAAACGCAGGAGCTCGCGAACGTGGTGATCTCAGTTACGCGCGTCACGCTGCTGCACACCGATTTTCCGGGGCGCATGTGCAAGGAAGGCAATATGGCGTTTCCGTTCTCGCCTTCCGATATCGAGCGCGGCGCGATATACGAGTTCTCGCTGCGCCACGTGGTCGAGCCTCGCGATCCCTATGAGATGTTTCCGATCGAATACGAAAGCGTGTGAGCAAAACATGCCCAAACTCAAAGATATCGCCAAAGCGTGCAAGAGCAAGAACGCCGGACCGTTCGAGCTCACGCTCGACATCATGTTCGACGACGCCGCAACTTTCGATAAGGTGCGCAAGACCGGCGTCATCAGTCCGCAATTGATCGCGGATCTTTATCGCGTGCCGGTCGAATCCGTGGTCTTCACCGAGTTTCCGCCCGCTCATGCGTACAAGGCGACGATCGAGCGCCGCATCGCGTCGGGCGCGGTCGGCGACACCGACGTCTACGGCGCGCAGCAGCACGCGCCTTTGCTCGATGTCGAAATTCCGATTTGACTCGAACGTAAGCGAACGAAGATATGCTCACGACCTCCGCGCGATAGGCCGCTGATCATCCCAATTCGCGTACGGAGACGTAAGACGTGATTCTCAAGCGACCGCTGGCGCTCTTTCCGGTCTCGATCGTGCTCGGACTTCTCGTCTGGGAAGCGATCGGCCGGGCGCTACCCAAGGCTTTGCTCGCGCCGCCGAGCGCCGTGCTCGGGAGGCTCCTCACGATGACCGGCGATGGCGCGCTGCCTCTTGCACTGCTCGGCTCTATCCAGCACATGGCCGTGGGCTACCTGCTCGCGGTCGTTGCAGCGATTCCTGTCGGCATCATCGTCGGACGCAACGACGCGGTCGCCACTGCCGTCGAACCGCTCCTCAACGCGGTCTATGCAATCCCGCCCGTCGCGTTCGTCCCGTTCTTCGTCATCTGGTTCGGCCTGTACTTCGAAGGGCGGGTGGCGCTGGTGTTCGCCATGTGCTTCTTCGAGATCCTGATCAATGTGCTGCAGGGGGTGCGCGACATCGACCGCGGGTTGCTCGACGCCGCGCGCGCGCTCGAAGTGAGAGGGCTTGCGCTCTACCGCAAGGTGGTGATCCCGGCCGCGTCGCCCTTCATTTTCACCGGGCTGCGGGTCGGCATCGGCCGCGCGGTCAACGCCATGATCACAGCCGAGTTGTTCTTCGCCGCGGTCAACCTCGGGCAGATTCTCAAGAACAGTGGCAACGCGTTTGACACCACCGCGCTGTTCGCGGTAATCCTGTTCGTCAGCCTGTTCGGCCTCGCCTGCCAGGAAGGCATGCGACTCGCCGAACGCCTGGTCATTCCCTGGCACCACGGGAGGGAGACGTGAGCCGGCGCCGGGCTTGGGCGCTGCGCCTGGCGGGTGTGGCGGTCTTTCTGCTGCTGTGGGAGGTCGCCGGGCGGATGCTCGGCGACGCTCTGTTCGCGCCATTTTCCGCGGTGATCAGTGGATTCCCGGCCACGGTGCGTGACTACAAACTGTTCACCGAACTCGCGGGCAGCTTCCAGCAACTCGTCCTTGGTTATCTCCTCGGCTGCGTTGCCGGAATTGTCCTCGGCACTGCCATGGGGCGATCCGCGCTGCTCGATGGGCTGCTGCAGCCCTGGGTGAGCATGATGTTCGTCACGTCCATCGCCTCGCTCGTGCCACTGTTCATCATCATGTTCGGATTCGGACTCGCGTTCCGCGTCGCCATCGTCTTTATGTCCGCGATCTGGTACGTGCTGCTGGTTACCTACCACGGCGCCCGCGGCGTGACACCTGATCTGCTGCAAACGGCCCGGGCATTCGAGGCGTCCCGCACGCAGACCTTCTTCAAAGTCCTGCTGCCGGCGCTGTATCCCTACATCCTGGTAGGAATGCGCATCGGGCTCGCCCATGCCATCCGCGCCATGGTCATCGCCGAGATGTACGTGATTGTGGGCTTTGGCGGCGTGGTCTACAATGCGGGCATGGAAATTTCCACCGTGTCGTTGTTCGGCGCGCTGCTGACGATCATGGTGGTGAGTGTCGCCCTCACCGAGATGCTCAAGTGGTTCGGGCGCAGGACCGCGCCCTGGTACGAGGAGCGCCAACAAATGGCCAATTGAAGCGAACAAGGGAGGAGGAACGCAGATGAGCAAGCATACGATGACCAGGCGCGAGGCGATGCGCCTGATTGCGGGCGCGCCGCTTGTCGCGGGCGCCGCCGGATTCCCCGGCGCCGCGTTCGGCGCCGACATGGTCAAATGCATCAACGTGGGCTTCGTGCTCGGCATTCATTGTCCGCCGACCTACGGTGTCCTCGACGAATGCCCGAAGTTCGGGCTGCAGGTGGAGATGCAGCGCTTGCAGAGTTTACGCGTCATTCTGCAAACCATCATGGGTGGTACCGGCGACATCGGCGTAGGCGAGCCGATCCAGCTGCTGCGCAGCCGCCAGGCCGGCAACGACCTCGTCATGTTCGGCAACTGGTACCTGAATACCAGCCTGGTCGTAGCCGTGAACACCAATTACATCCAGACCTGGAAGGACCTGGAAAAACCGGATGTGACCGTCGGCATCAACTCGCAGGGCGATATCACGCAGGTGATGATCATCGGCGGCTTCCTCAAAGCCGGCGGCGATCTTTCGAAAGTGAAGTGGGCGGACGTCGGCGGCAGCGGAACGCGCATGCGGGCGCTGCTCGGCAACCGGGTGCAGGCGACCGTCGTGCACTTCGACCAGATGCCGGAGATCCAGAAAACCGGCAACTACAAGGTCATACTGGTCCCGCACCGCGAATATCATCCATGGATCAACGAAATCGTGTTCGCGCGCGGCGATTGGCTCAGAAACGACGCCAATCGCCGGAAGGCCGCGGTCTTCATGAAAGGCGTCATCGTCGCGAGCCGCCGGGCAACCGCTGACTTCGCGTATTACAAAACCTCGTTTCTCAAATACGCGACGCTGAAAGGGAAGGACACGATGCCGGAGTCCGAGATGCGTGCCTACTGGAAGACCCTCGCACAAGACATCGGCATGTGGCCCGCAGACAACGCGTTTCGCGTGGCGAACATCGAGAAGCTGCTGCCGTACTACCGCGCGGCGAAGGCGATCGAGGACAAACCCATCGATCTGGCGGCAGCGATTGACACGAGCATCATGGCGCAGGTGCTGAAGGAGCTCGGCCAAAGCTGATGGCGAGCATCGAAGCCCGCAATCTGTGCAAGACCTACGAGAGCAGCGACGGCAACGTGATTGCGCTGCAGGACGTCTCACTCAAGGTGACCGATTCCGAGTTCGTCAGCATCCTGGGGCCGAGCGGCTGCGGCAAGAGCACGCTGCTGCGCATAGTCGACGGACTGGCGAACGCCGACAGCGGTGAGGTGCTGATGGACGGCAAGCCGATCGAGCGGCCGACGCAGGAGCGCGGCTTCGTGTTCCAGTCGTTCAACCTGTTCCCATGGCGAACGGTGCGCGGCAACATCGAGTTCGGCATGGAAATCAAGGGCGCGTCGAAAAGCGAGCGGAAGAGCGTATCGCAGCGCTTGATCGAGCTCGTGGGCCTGCAGGGATTCGAGCGGAAGTATCCCTACGAGCTTTCCGGCGGGATGCAGCAGCGGGTGGGAATCGCGCGTGCGCTCGCCATCGATCCCGCAGTGCTGCTCATGGACGAGCCGTTCGGCGCCCTGGATGCCCAGACACGAGAGGACATGCAGGACGAGTTGCTGCGCATCTGGGCCGCAGCGCGCAAAACCGTGTTGTTCGTGACCCACAGCATCGAGGAAGCGATCTATCTTTCCGACCGCGTGATGATCATGACGCCGCGGCCCGGGCGCATCCTCGCAGTTCTCGATATCCCGTTCGCTCGTCCCCGCAGCGAGTCGCACCGCACACTGCCAGAGTTCTCGGCGCTGCGGCACGATATCCACTCGCGTCTCAAGGCTGTTCGATAACCTCTGGCGCCAACAACAGTCTTGGCGTCAGGACTCGAGAGCGGCCAGTTTCTGTTGCCAATCCCGCGGCAGTTCGATGCGCTTGCCCACCGGATAGCCGAGAAAGCCGTTGTGCGCAAACACATACGCATTGTTGCGCAATCTTAGGCATGCGCCCCAACCGTACCTCCTCCTCGAGGTTCCACACACCCCTGATAGTCCAGTCGCGCAGATAACGCTCGAACTCCCATGCCGGCAATCGTGCATGTTCATAGAGATAGCGCTTCACGTCCGCCTTCGACCACCCCGCTTTCGCAATGGTCTCGGCGATGAGCGGGGTTATCACCAGCAGGGGGCGTAGCGACCCGCTGCCGACGCTCACAGTGAACAAGAGTTGCCACGTGTGGTACTTGAGCACCGAATCGACAAGATAAGGCAGCATCTGCTCCGGCGTACTCCCCGAAACGGAAGAAAACGAGCCGCCTCCCGTGTAGCGCCCGATGGTCACCGTATTCTCGCCCGCGCTAAATCCCATTTCGACGCTGTTGGGTTCCCAGCCGATCTTCTTCAGAACGTCTTCATTCTCCGCGAGCACCACCCGCCAGGTATTGCCGAAAGTCGCCTTGTCGTTCTTGCGTGGCAGGAAGCCGGCTACATTGCGCAGGTAAAGCCGCCAGAACCGCCCGATCGAAGTGTTCGGCATGAATCCGTCACGCAACGCGCCTTGCGTGTAGTTAAAGCCCAGTTGCCCGATGATGGGTCCGTTCAGGATAATGAGCGTATCACTCCCGGGGGTATTGCCGCTGTGCTCGACGCCGTAGGCGGGATCGGCCATCGCTTCGACGAGTGCGACCAGAATCGGCATGTATTCCGGGCGGCATCCGGCCATGACACCGTTTACCGCGATGCTCCAGATCGTCGCCGCGCGTTGGTCGGGAAGGATGGTGCCCAGCACCTCGTTGGAGTCGCGGTCGGTGAAGCGCAGGAAGGCCTCGACATCCTCCTGCGTCGGGGGAACGACAGGCAGCCCGTCGCTCAACTCCTTCTCATAGAAGTGGCGGTTCACCGCCTTGAAGCCGCCTTTGAAGATGATGTCGCGTGCTCCGGGCTCCGCGTTACCGCTGCCCGCCGCCAGCGTGCGGGTCAGGTTCTCGATGACCCTTTCGGCGGTGACCTCAAGTATATTGCGCCGTAGCTCGTCCTTGCTCTGCGTGCCAACGTGGCCCGGTACCAACGCAACCGGAATATTCGGCATGCCGAGGCCGACGGATATCGCGACCGCCTGCCGCAGAAAACCTTCGCACGTGAGCGATGACGTCGGGTAGCCGGCTTCCTCGCAGACTGCACTCGCCCGCAACACGGCGGGCGTGCAGCTCCCTCAACACGCCATCCCGCAGATAACGGCGTCAACCCCCAGTTCCTTCAAGCGCTGCGGCAACCGGGCGAGTACTTCCCGTTCATCGCGACCATGGGTGTTGCCGAAATCGCGCCAGCTTACGAAACGCACGCCAGGATAGCGCGCTCTCAGACCTTCTTCCAACAGTGCGAACACTTCGTCGCCCCGGAACAGAAAATCCCAAAGCTGTGCAACCGTCTTGCCTTCCAGGGTATCGAGCCGTTTCGCAACCGGCTTCAGATTAGCTTGCCGCGGACTGCGCGGCCAGAACACTTCGTAGTATCCATCGTTATTGACAGCAGGCATTCCAACTCCCTTTGGTAGTGGCGATTCGAGATTGGCGGGCGCAAAAATTGCGGATGAATTCAATCCTGCTCTTTTCGCGCGTCTGGCCGATGGCGACGGTTTGGCGCTGATTCAGCGCTGCCGAGCATTGCGCCGGGAAGCATGTTACGCCTGCGCTCGGCCGATTGGCAATGCCGGTTACATCAAAATGGCGCGAACGCAATCAACGCGCGCCCTTCAGTACGCTGCGCGCTATCACCATCCGGTGGATTTCGGTCGGCCCTTCGTATACGCGCATGACGCGGACCTTCTGAGCCATCAGATGCAACGGCAACTCTTTGGTGACGCCCATCGCTCCCAGGGTTTGCATCGCATGATCGATGATTTCGGTCGCCATCTCCGTGGCATAGACCTTGATCATCGAGGCCTCGGTCCGGACGTCCTGCTTTTGTTCCTGCTTTGTCGCCGCATCGAGCAACATCAGGCGGCAGGCGTGCATCTTGGTTGCGGCGTCCGCGATCCACCATTGGATGGCCTGGCGATCGGCAAGCGGCACACCGAAGGTCACTCGCAGTTTCGCGTGCGAGCACATCATGTCCAAGGCGCGGCGCGACATCCCCAGGCACCATGCCCCGATCTGTAGCCGCCGCACGACCAGGCGAAGCTGCATCGGTGCGAAACCGGCACCCACGCGACCCAGAAGCTGGGCTTCCGGAACACGGCAATTCTCGAACACGACCTCATACGTCCGGTGACCGGCCAGCATCGGGATCTCGCGGACGATCTCGAATCCGGGCGTCCCCTTCTCCACGATGAATGCGGTGATACCTTCGTGTCGCTTGCCCGAGCCGATGCGCGCCATCACGATAGTGAAATCGGCGGCGGCGACACGGCTGATCCAGATCTTTCGACCGTTGATGACCCAGCCGCCGTCATCCTTTTCGGCGCGAGTCGTCATGCCCGCCGGATCTCCTCCAGCGCCGGGCTCGGAGATCGCAATCGCACCTGTCGCATCACCTCTCGCGTAGGGTTCGAGGTACTTTCGTCGCTGGTTGTCGTCTACCGTTGCGAGCAGCATATGCAGATTGGGTGAATCCGGGGGAAAGACAAACGGCGTCACCGTACGACCCAACTCCTCGTTGATGGCCATCCAGACGGTTGCCGGAAGGTTCATGCCGCCGAGCTCTGGCGGCGCATCCAGACCCCAGAGACCCAGCTCCTTGCATTTCCTCAGGAGGGGCCCCTCCTCCTCCTTCGTCAGGGCGAGCTTCTCCCCCTTGATCTCCCGCGCCAATACGGCGGGTTCCAATGGCATGAGTTCGTTGTCGACAAACTTGGCAACGAGATCCTGAATCATGCGAAATTCTTCCGCCATTTCCGCTCCCATCTTCTTCCCCTTGAAGATCACCGTCTTTCGGAAGGCACGTTTCCGGCCGCCCTTGACTCATGTTGCTTTCTCCTTTATCGACTCAATCCGCGGACCGCTCAAATAGTCCCGGGCGCAGACCTTCGCATCTGCGCGCGTCGGGCGGCACTTCAACCGTGAGCTCCTGCAGTGCTCCCGACGGCATTGTGGGCGCCGCAAGCGCCGCCGCCAGAAACCGTTCACGTTCTGTGCTTTCGGCGCAGTCCGAAGCGAGCGCGTGGAACTTGCCGATGTAGTCATCCCGCCTGAAAGGCTTGGCGCCATATGAGTGTGCATCCGCAAACGCAATCTCGTCTTCGATTTTGGTGCCGTCTTCCATGGTTACCACGACCTTCGCGCCCAGCGCCCTCTGGCTCGGCTCTTGAGCATGATAGCGGCGTGTCCACTCGGGATCCTCAATTGTCCGAATGCGTTTCCAAAGCCGAACCGTCGACAAACGGGCAGCACGTGTCGGCAGGTAACTGTCGATGTGGTGCCATACGCCGTCCTCGAGAGCGACCGCAAAAATATACATGACGCTATGATCGAGTGTTTCCCGAGTCGCTCCCGGATCGAATTTCTGAGGATCGCCTGATCCGGTCCCAATGATGCGATGCGTGTAGCGGCTCGCATGGATCACGATCTGTGCGATCCTTGACAAGTCAGCGATACGTGAGCGCATGCGGAACGCGAGATCGATCAGCGCTTGTGAGTGAATTTCCGCGGAATAGGCTTTCGTGTAAGTCTCGAGGATACCGCGCTTCGGCTCACCCGGCTCCGGCAGGGGCACCGTATATTCGGCACCGGGACCATCCAGCAGCCAGGCGATGATACTGTCGTCGCCCTCGTAAATTGGCGAGGGCGAAGTCTCGCCTCGCATCGCCCGGTCCACAGCCTCGACCGCAAGCTTCGCGGCGTGGGCGGGAGCGTGCGCTTTCCACGTCGAAATCTCGCCCTTACGCGATTGCCGGGTGGTTATCGTGACGTGCACGATGTGGTTCACCGCTTGGTAAATCACCTCGACTGGCAGTCTCAGCATCGTACCGATTCCGGCAACCATCCCGGCCGCGATGTGCGGCAAATGGTCTATCCGATGCTCGTGAAGGCAGATGCTCTTCGCCAGGCACACATCAATCTCGTACGCGGTCGCAATGCCGCGGACGAGGTCTCGTCCATTCGCCCCACACTGCTGACCGACCGCGACGATGGCGGGGATCATGTCACCCGGATGATTCATGTCCATGGCGAGGAAGGTGTCGTGGAAATCAAGCTCCCTGACTGCCGAAGCGTTCGCCCACGCAGCCCATTCACAGGCAACGCGCTCGGTGCGAGGCATGCCGAAGACTGTTGCTCCGCCCCCATGCGGATGCGCAAGCGCTTGCGCACGGGCGTTCGCAACCGGATGGCGCGCCAGGCCCGCAACCGCGACACCGGCGTTATCGATGATGCGATTGATGATCATCGCGGCGACGTCCGGATCGACAGCTGCCTCATCAGCAGCGACGACAGCGATCTTCCAGGCGAGCAACTCGGAACGAGGCGGGGTCTCTGCGCTTTTGTAGACTCGTATGCGGTGTCCCACCATTGGGTTTCCTTTCCGGTTGGCGAATGATGCGCGCGGCCCGGATATTTTCTATGTTACATGGCATTGGGCCGCTCTGACTGACCCACTACCGGCGATTTCGTTCCATTGACGGTTGGCAACCCGCCGAACTAGAATCTTCAGGAAAAGCGGGGAGGCAGCTTAGGGTACTTGTATTCGACCTGACGCGCCAAGAGGAACCAGCGCTGACCCCATCGTCGGCCAGTTGACGACGGAAAATAATTTTTTGGAAAGCGCGCCCAGCAAGATGGGATTGTGAAGCGCAAAGCGATAATCGACGGCTGGAGGCGGCGATGGATGAGCCTCGATTGGGCTTCTGCTTGTTTTCAAGGGAAATCGATACTGTGGATTTTCAGGAAATTCAGGTTGAATGGCAGGAAGCGTATGCAGTGGTCCACCCATGAGAGAACAGATATCGATCGTTACCGGGGTTCTCGGAGCCGACGTGCACATCATTGGCAACTCAATCCTGGCCTATGCTCTGCGCGAGGCCGGGTTCAACGTGGTGACCCTGGGAATCTTCGTATCCCAGGCAGACTTCATCCATGCAGTTCAAGAGACGGCCGCACGCGCCATCCTGGTGTCTTCCCTGTACGGGCATGGCGAGATTGACTGCCGGGGTTTCCGGGACAAATGCCGCGAAGCCGGTTTGCACGACATTCTGATGTATTGCGGAGGCAACCTGATGGTGGGCAGGCAGGATTGGGAACTGGTGGAAAGAACGTTCCTGAACATGGGATTTGACCGTGCATATCCCCCCGGTACCATGCCTGACCAGGTCATTCGGGATTTGCGCGCCGACCTCCGCATTTGAGCACCAGCAAAGTGAAGCTGGCGGTCCTGGTGGATTTCGGCAGCACCTTTACCAAAGTCATTGCGGTGGACCTTGCCGGGCGCCGGCTCTTGGGCACGGCCCAGGCCCCGTCAACAGTTGATTCCGACGTTACGATCGGGCTGCATCAGGCGCTTGGGCGATTAAGCGGTCAGGGCATCGATATCCCCTCCGCGGCCCTTATGCTGGGATGCAGCAGTGCTGCCGGCGGACTGCGCATGGTCGCGGTGGGTCTGGTACCCTCCCTCACGGTTGAGGCGGCGCGCCGGGCAGCGCTGGGGGCCGGCGCCAAGGTGATCAAGGCCTTCGGTTATAAGATGAGCCGGACGGAAATCGCGGAGTTGAAAAACCTGGCCCCGGACGTGATCCTGTTGGCGGGCGGGACGGACGGCGGCGATACCGATACGATATTGTCAAACGCGCGCAGCATGGCCGCGGCCGGTCTGCAGACTCCCGTGGTGGTAGCGGGGAACAAGAGTGTAGGTCCGGAAGCGGTAGATCTTCTGCTCGCCGCCGGCATTGATGCCCGGCTGACCGAGAATGTGCTGTCGGAATTGGATCGCTTGAACGTGGAACCAGCCCGCGACCTTATTCGCCAGCTGTTTATTGAACGCATCGTTCACGCCAAGGGGTTAGACCGGGCTCGCGAGCTGGTTGAGGACATCATCATGCCAACCCCCATGGCGGTGTTGCGGGCCACCCAACTGTTGGCGGACGGTCCGCCCGGAGCAAGCGGACTGGGCGAGACCATGGTGGTGGATGTGGGGGGCGCCACCACCGACGTTCACACCGTAGCCGTCGGGACGCCGACTACGCCTGGAGTCGCGCTCAAGGGCCTGCCGGAACCACGGGTCAAGCGTACCGTTGAAGGCGACTTGGGCCTGCGCATCAACGCCCAGACCATTCTGGAGGTCGGGAGAGCTTACGGGCTGTTCAAGGACATTTCGCTGCCACCCGAAGAGCTGGCGCTGGCCGTGGAGCGCCGGGTCCGCCATACCGCCACCACGCCGGACTCCGATCAGGAGTTTGCCATTGACAGGGCCTTGGCAGCAGTGGCCGTGGCTGTCGCCACCGATCGGCATTGCGGTATGCTGGAAGAAGTGTGGACCGCGCAAGGGAAAACCTTCGTTCAGTATGGCAAGGACCTTCGGCAGTTGAAGCCCGTAGTCGGAACGGGCGGTATCTTTGCGTACGGCAAAGGATACAAGGCGGTGCTGGAGTCGGTCACGCATGGAGACCCGATGAAGCTCAAACCCGTGCATCCCCAGTACTGGATCGACCGGCGCTACATCCTGTACGGAATGGGTCTCCTGGCTGAACGCTTTCCGGACGTTGCGTACACGGTCCTTAGAGAGAATCTAGAGGAGATATGAAAGATCAGCCAGACCTAAGAATGCACCGTTGGTCGGACGAAGAGTTCCAGGCAATGCGGCGGGAAGTCTTGGGTACGTGGCCCACTGGCCGGGAGGTTCACCTGGACGAGGCCGTCGCCTATTTGCGCACGCTGCCACCCCATCAGAATCAGGCCTGGGTGCTAAAGCAGGCGCTGACCGAGGGCCGGACCGTAATGCAGCCTGGCAGCCTGTCGGACTTACCGCGTAAACAGGCTGCTAGAGCAGGCATCGCCCTCATTGACGAATGGATCAAGGTGTTGCTGGAAGTGCAAAACGATGGACAGGCCGATGCCCTGCCCACCAACCTTGACACCCATACCCGTGAGAATAACTATCAAATGGCTGAACTGGGCATCGAGGAGAGCCGGCGCGAGGGGAGCAACATGATCAACGGCTTTCCGGTCGCCAACTACGGTATCCAGGGTTGCCGGCGCGTGCGTGAGGCTGTCGATCGCCCGCTTGTCGTGCGGTCCGGCGCCGCAGACTCCCGTCTTGTGATGGAGGTCGCCTGGGCTTCCGGCTTCTCCGATGTGCCCTGCGGCGGCATCATCATGCCGACATCACATCACAAGAATGTAGCGCTGGCCGACTCGATTCGCAATTGGCAATACGTTGCCCGGCTGGGCGCCTGGTACACGGAGCACGGTTGGCCGATCAACCATGAAGTGTACGGCGGCCTGTCAGGCACGCTCATTCCCCCCAGCATCTGCCTGTCCTATATCATTATTGACAGTCTGATTCAGGCTGCCCAGGGAATCAAGTTCGTCAGCCCCGGGTATACCGCCACCGGGAATCTGATCCAGGATGTAGCAGGTGTCCGGGTGTTGAAACGGCTGGCCGGCGAGTACATGGCACGGTTTGACTTTGCGGATGTGACGGTATCCACCACGTTCTACCAGTGGACAGGGGCCTTTCCCCACGACCCGGCTCGGAGCTACGCACTGATCTGCTGGAATTCCATGGCGGCCGTTCTTGGGGGAGCCACCCAGGTCATCGTGAAGTCGGTTCAGGAGGCCACGGGCCTGCCGACGGCCCAGGCCAACGCACAGGCCTTGCGCGCAACGAAGGCCGTAATCACCATGCTCTGCAACCAGAAATTTCCCGACTCCCCCGAACTCGCTGAGGAAATGCACTACATCGAGATTGAAACACGCGCCATTGTGAACCGGGTCATCGAGCTGGGCGACGGTGACGTGGTGGTGGGCGCCGCCAAGGCGTTTGAGAGCGGGGTACTGGACTGCCCGTTCTCCTGCTGGCTACCCATTGCCAATAAGGTGATGCCCGCCCGGGATGCGAAAGGGGCCATCCGGTTCCTGGATCATGGCAATCTGCCCCTGCCGGCCGAAGCTGTGAAATTCCACCAGAGCCAGCTGGAAATCCGGTCCCGCCTGTCCGGCAAGCCCCTGGACTTCGATCTGACCCAGGCAGACGTCGTTGCTGCCTCCGAAGGCCGGTTGATTGGCCGTTAGCAGTTAGTTACTTACGTACTACCCTGGTAAGGGGTCTGTACTCAAAGGAGGTTGCGGGGGATGGAGATCTTGCAGCGTAAGTGGGATCTGGACTATTTCATGGCCGAGCGCCAGGCTGTGTTGGCGCAGTGGCCCACCGGCCGGGGAGTGGACTTGGAGGAGGCCCTGGCTTATCACCGGGGACTTCCGGCCGGGCGCAACGCTGCTCACGCACTGGCCGGGGCCAGGGCGGCTGGACGCGTGCTGATCCAGCCCCGTGCCGGCGTCGCTTTGATAGAAGAGCAGATTGAGTTGCTGCGGTTTCTGCAGGACCACGGGAGCGCAGACCTGTTGCCATCTACCATTGATAGCTACACCCGAAACCGGAAGTTTGCCGAAGCTGAAGCTGCCCGCAAGGAAAGCCTGGAGCGTGGCCGTTCCATGCTTAACGGTTTTCCGTCGGTCAGTTACGGGGTGAAAGGGTGCCGACAGGTGGTAGAGGCCCTGGAACGCCCTCTCATTGTGCGTACGGCCACGCCAGACTTTCGCCTGGGTGCCGAAATCATGCTGGCAGCGGGGTACACGGGGCACTCGCACGGCGCGATGGGTGATCTGGCTTATTCCAAAGATACTTCAATGGAAGAGATCATTTACAACTGGCAGTACGTTGATCGCTTGGCGGGCTACTACGAAGACAACGGCTGCCCTGTAAGTCGTGAGCATTACATTCCCCTGTGTTCGGTGGTTCCGCCCGGCCTTCAGATTGTAGTCACCGTTATTGATGGGCTTTTGCAAATGGGTCAAGGTGCGAACCACTGTCTGCTGGCCTACGGTCAGAACGGGTCTTTGTACCAGGACATTGCCGCGCTGCGGGTGATGCGGGAGATGGGCGAGGAGTACGCCGCCCGTCTCCGGTACACCAACGCTGTGGTGACAACTTCGCTACACCAGTGGATGGGCGGCTTTCCCGAGGATGAGGCCAAAGCCTACAGCATCATTTGTGCCGGGGCGGCAGTCGCTGCCTGGGGTGGGGCCAGCATGACCATCGTCAAGACACCCGACGAAGCCTTCGGCGTGCCGACCCGGGAGGCCAACGTTCAGGGATGTGTTGCGACACGCACCATGCTGGAGTATGCCGCATGTTCGGCTTTCCCGGAAACAGAGCAGTTGCGGACGGAAACGGAGATGCTGCGCTGTGAGGTACGTGCCGTGATGAACCGGGTGCTGGAACTGGGCGAAGGCGATCTCGCGCGGGGGGTGGTTGCCGCCTTCAAGGCGGGCGTCATTGACATTCCGTTCTCCCCCAACCAGCACAATCGGGCTCGGGTCATGCCCGTTCGAGATTGGTCAGGAGCATTCCGCTACTTGGATCCGGGAAATATCCCGCTCCCGGCCACGGTGTGGGAGTATCACCAGGAGCAAGTGGCCCGGAGAGGTGAACTGGAGGGGCGGAAACCTTCCTATAACATGACCATCGCCGATATCTACGCCCTCAGCAAGGGGCTTCCCTTGGGAGCGGGCGCCAGGCTTAACTAGGCTAGGCGCAGTCCATGCGCCGGCCCGGTGGTGGTGGCACAAAAATTACCGGGAGATCCGGCGACATGCATTTGCTGGACCCACTATTTCGACCAAGGGCAGTAGCCATCGTCGGGGCTTCGGCCAACTTGGACAAGGTAACGGGGCGCCCGTTATCCAACCTGCTGCGGCATGGCTACCCAGGGAATATATATCCCGTAAACCCTACTGCAACGGAGATTGCCGACGTCCGGTGCTGGCCTGCGGTGACAGCGATTCCCGGGCAGATCGATGCAGCCTACCTGGCGGTTCCGGCTGCCGAGGTTCTGGGCACACTCGAGGCCTGCGCGAGCCGGGGCGCCAAGGCAGCCATTGTCTATAGCTCCGGTTTTGCTGAAGCGGGATCGGAGGGCGTCCGGCGCCAAGCGGACCTGGTGGCGCTGGCGCGGAAGCTAGGCGTTCGTATCGCCGGCCCTAACTGCCTGGGGATAGTCAATACGAGAGATCGCATCATGCTGACGGCATCATCTGCCCCCATGGAATGGCCGCTTCCCGCGGGACACATCGGCTTGGTCTCCCAGAGCGGAGCACTTTGCAGCGCATGTCTTTCCCGCGGTGCCGACCGGGGCATTGCCTTTCGATACGCCGTTGCCAGTGGCAACGAGGCTGACATTGATCTGAGCGAGTACTTCGGATGGATGCTTCAAGACCCGGAAGTACGGGCGCTGTGCGCTGTGATTGAGGGACTTAAACAGCCGCGATCGTTTATTGCCGTTTGTCGGCAGGCAGCTGAGCGGAAGGTTCCTGTGGTGCTTTGCCGGCTGGGCCGCTCTGGCAACGGCCGGCGGGCGGCAGCCTCGCACACGGGGAGCATTCTGGGTGATGAGCAGGCCTTTCTGGCAGTGACCCAGCGCCTTGGCGTCGTACTGGTGGACGATCTTGACAATTTGGTCGAGACAGCCCAGGTTTTATCCCGAACCGGCTCCGGTGTTGCGAATAGCGGCGTAGCAGTGGTTTCTCACTCCGGCGGCGGTGCCATTCTGGTGACCGACTTGTTGGAAGAGGTGGGTGTAAGTATGGCGTCCTTTGCCCCGGAGACCACAGACCTGCTGCGCGGGCTGCTCCCCGCTTGGGGAAGCGCCCAGAATCCCCTCGATCTCACCACCGCCGGTCTAGGTGATGTGTCTGTGTTCCGCGGCGCACTGACAGCCGTGGCCAACGACCCGGGCGTCGGAGCGATGGTGGTGGTTCTCTCCAATAGTGCTGCCCGGTCGCCACTCCAGCAGGCGGTCATTCAGGAGATTTGCCGCGAGTTGCACAAGCCGCTGGCGGTATACACCGTTGACGGCATGGCCCGCAAGTACCTCCAACCGTTGCGGGATCAGGGCGTGCCGGTTTTCGATTCGGCTGGAGCCCTGGCGCAAGCCATGCGGGGCGTGTTCTCCCGCCCCGATGCCACGGGGGCACCCGAAATTGCGCCTTTGCCACCCATTCATATACCGCACGACCTCATTCGCCGATTGTCGGTTCCAGGGCCCGCCCTGACTGAGCCCGAGGGTAAGGCGTTGCTGACAGTCGCGGGCATTCCCGCTCCTGCCGGGGGTCTGGCCAGGGATGAGGTGGAGGCTGTAGCGGTGGCGGATGGGGTTGGCTACCCGGTGGCCGTGAAGGTGGTGGCCACGGGACTTAACCACAAATCAGATCTGGGAGCCGTTGCCCTCGGTCTCGCGGATCGCGACGCGGTAGTGGCGGCATTCCGCGCGGTGACGGACCGCACGCGCGCCGTCTTACCCGAAGGAGCCGTGCAAGGGGTTGTAGTTGAGCGGATGGTTCCCACGGTTGCGGAACTGATTGTGGGAGTGCGGAACAGTCCGGAGTTCGGGCCGGTGGTGTTGGTCGGCATGGGTGGCATCTATGCCGAAGTGCTGCGGGATTTCGCTATTCGGCCTGCGCCCCTGTCCCACGACGAAGCAACGGAGATGCTGCGCGAACTGCAGGGCTACCCGCTTCTGTCCGGATTTCGAGGGCGCCCCGCGGCGGATCTGTCAGCCGCGGCGGACGTGATCTGCCGTCTGAGCCGGCTTGCGCTGAGCCTGGGTGACTCTTTGGTCGAAATGGAGATCAACCCTCTGGGGCTGGGATTCACCGGCGCCGGTGCCTGGGCACTGGACGCAGTGGTGCTGGGTCGCTAGCGAGAAACCGAGTCCGCTGCCCGCATATGATGTGCTATCTACACAGATAAAGCCACGCACCCGGTTCAGGCTCATCCTGTGTTGGGAAAGGCTCCGTTTTGAAAGTGATCTGATCATCGTGTTAGGCTTGCGACGTTACAAAGCGCCGCGCGCGCATATTTGGCCCGGGGAGTGGTTACCCGGCCGTTTTTCACAGGAGGCTCAAGATCATGGATATACCAGGGAAATCTCCAAGTAGTGCCCGAGCGAAAGCATTCATGATGAATCGAACCGTGCGGCGTGGCCTGCTTAGCCTGATTGCACTGGGATTCGGCGTTGTCGCCGGGCCTACTCACGGGCAGGGTTATCCGAATAAGTCGATTCGCATCGTGGTTCCGGCCGCGCCGGGTGGTGGAACGGACTACACCGCGCGCCTGATAGGACAAAAGCTTAGTGAAGCTTGGGGGCAGCCGATTATTGTAGACAATCGGGGCGGCGCAGCGGGCAATATCGGTGTCGATATCGTCGCCAAGTCTTCCCCTGACGGTTATACGCTGCTGGTGCCGATCACCTCGTTTCCGACTAATCCCAGCCTTTATTCGAAGTTGCCGTTTGACACGATTAAGGACTTTGCCCCGATCTCGCGCCTGGTCCTCGTACCGCTGTTACTGGTGGTAAATCCGTCGGTGCCCGCGACCTCTGTAGAGGAATTGATTGCCCTGGCGAAGGCAAAACCGGGACAGCTCAACTTCGCTAACACGGGCGGCGGTACGACGGCTCGTCTCGCGGGAGAGTTGTTCAAGAAAATGGCCGGCGTCGATATCATCAGCATTACTTACAAAGGCGGCGGGCCGGCGGTGATAGATCTGATTGCCGGGCAGGTGCAGATGTACTTTTCCACGATCCCAGCCGCGATTCAGCAGGTCAACGCCGGAAAGTTGCGCGCGCTCGCGGTAACGAGCTTGAAGCGCGTGCCCGAGATACCGACTATCCTAACGGTAGCGGAGGCGGGGCTTCCCGGATTCGAGGTGGTGGCATGGTTTGGACTCTTTGCTCCTGCCGGGGTGCCCAGACCGATCATCACCAAGCTTAACGAGGAAGTGGTCAAAGTCCTGAAACTGCCGGAAACGCGCAAGCGGTTAGCAGGTCATGGACTTATCCCCGCCGGCGGCACGCCCGAGGAGCTCGGCAGATTCCTGAAATCCGAGATCGACAAGTGGGCAAAGCTGATCAAGGAAGCGGGTATTCAGGCCCAATAGCGGGACGATGGTTGAAAAATAGCAATCAGGAATGCGTCTCGCCGTCACGCCGAGAACCTGGACGACGCGGTCGGCAAGCTCGCTGTCGCAAGTGTGAAGACGAGTTAAAACGCGAACCTGCTCATACCGCCGTCAACCGGTATTACTGTTCCGGTGATATAACCTGCGAGCGGCGAACACAGAAATACCGCGAGCACCGCCAGTTCTTCCGCTTTGCCAAAGCATCCCGTGGGGATTTCACGCGCGGCGAAATCGCGGCGGCTTTCTTCTGTCGGGTACATGCGCAGAATCTGTTCGCTCATGATGCGGCCGGGCTTGATGCAATTGACCGTCACGCCATGTTTCGCGATTTCGCGCGACAAAGCCTTCGCCCATACGTGTGCCGCGGCTTTTGCGGAATTGGCGGCGTTGAGGCCGCGCGGCTCCGAACTCCCCGTGATGTTGATGATGCGCCCCCAACGGTTCGCGATCATGCCCGGCACCACGGCATGCGTCAGCTCGCGCAGGCGAAAAAAATTAATCGTCATGCCTTCCATCCATTGTTCTGTCGTGGCTTCGAATGGAATCGAGCGGCTGCCGCCCGCCGCGTTGACGAGCATATCGATGCGCCCGAGATCCTGCTGTGCCCGGGCAGTGATCTGTTCAGGAGCGCCAAGCGCAGAAAGGTCCGCTTCGATGATTGCCGGCGGCGGCGCGCCGGCGGATGTAATTTCGGCAGCGAGCTCGCGCAGCAACTCGCCGCGCCGCGCGACGATTGCCGTCTTGACACCTTCGCCGGCGAGTTTGAAAGCGATGGCGCGTCCGAGGCCGCGGCTTGCGCCGGTCACGAGCGCAGTGCGGTTGCCGAGTTGAAGGTCCATGCGGATCCTCCGGTAAGTAATTCTTACCATCAGCTCGGGCTCATCCCCAGGGTCCCTGATCAACGTCTGGAACCGTTCGTTATGTTTTGCAAGCCGATATGAAACTTTATTGACCTTTCCGTCTTCGATGGTCACGTCAACGAGCATTCCCACCCAGGAATCCTTGCCCGATACGCCCGCGTCTATGGCGCCCTTGTTGCTGCGCCAATGCCGGGTTTTGAACGAGAAATTCCCCAATCCGTAAAACACCGGACGACCGCGGTACACTTCGATCGCCAGCGGCTGATGGGGGCCGTGCCCGATAACAATATCAGCTCCGGCGTCGATCGCGGCGTGGGCAATATCCTCTTGGTACGCAAACACCTCGTCGAGAAAACCCCAGTGGTGGGAGGAAACCAGGATGTCGACCTGCGTTCGCAGTTTTCTGATGTCCTTTTGCATGAACTCGAGGTGGTGCTTGTCCGCCCACGTATGAATTATCGGCGGGACACCCGGACGGTTGCCGATCGGGTATTCAATGTTTGGTTGAAACGACGTATAGCCCCTTATGACCGCCACGCCCGGATAGTTCAGACCAGCTTCATGATTGCTCGGCCAGTATACGGACGTGTATTGAAGAAAACCCACGCTGATACCAGACTTGCACACTATGGCGGGTTCGCGCGCCTTTTCGCGGTTTAGGCCGGCTCCGGTGTGCTTTATGCCGAGGGCATCCAATTTCGCCAAGGACTTTATTATCTGGTCCGGTCCATACGTCTGGTTGTTTGCGCATCCGACGGCATCGAACCCGCCCAGCACCAGCCCCTCGCCTAGCGATGGATCGGCGTACAACCCGTCCTGGTCGAGAAAACTATAGCGAGAGTCCCAGCCGCCCATTCGCTTTCTGCCACCGAGCTTGGTTTCGGCGCCAGCGCCGGGAGGCACCGGCTCCTCGCACATCATCATGCCGGGGAAAGCGGGAGGCGCGGACAGGACACATTCCAGGTTCCCAAACAACACGTCCGCCTTATTCAGAATCGGCGCAGCAAGAGCAAGGGGCGTGTTAGCGTCATCGAATCCGCAAAAACTGACATCTCCTACCAGGTAGAGGTGCTTTTCCATTGATGTTCTCTTTATTCGGGAGTTATTCCCGCGTTTTTGACTACGGCCTTCCACTTGTTGACTTCAGCCGCGAAATATTTCTGAAACTCGTCCGGACCGCTGCCAATGGGTTCCGCCCCGTCATTGAGAAGCCGTGCCTGGACATGACTCATGGTGAGGACCTTGGCAATCTCCGCGTGTAACATGAGCCGAATCGAGCGCGGGGTCTTTGCCGGGGCACCCAGCCCATACCAAGTCGAGAATTCGTATCCCGGCACGCCGCTTTCGCTGATCGTGGGAACATCCGGAGCCACTTTTGCGCGCTTGCTCGTGGTTACGCCCAGCACTCGCAGCGCCCCCGTCTTCATGTGCGTCAGAATCGGCGGCAGACTTCCAAAGCACATATTCACCTCGCCGCTAATGGTTGCCAGCAACGCCGGGCCCGAGCCGCGATAAGGGACGTGAACGAGGTTGATCTTGGCTAGAGACCTAAACAACTCTGCCGACACGTGAGAGGTCCCGCCAGTTCCGCTGGAGCCGTAATTGACGCCGCCCGGGCGGGTCTTCGCTAGATTCACGAGATCGGCAACGGATTTGACTGGCAAAGACGGATTGACAGTTAGTGCCATGGGCGCCGATGCCATCAACGTGATGAATTCAAAATCCTTAAGAGGATCGTATGGCAGGTTCTTCTTCAGACTCGGGCTCAAAGCCAGGTTGAAGGGGATCAGCAGCAACGTGTAACCATCAGGGGCGGCACGGGCCACAATATGCGCGGCCAGAGAGCCCTCGGCGCCAGGTCTATTGTCCACCACTACCTGCATACCCAATTCTTTGCTGAGTTCTGCGCCTATCAAACGAGAAGTAAAGTCGGCGCCCCCTCCGGGCGGATACCCGACGAGCAGCCGAATTGGCCGTTCCGGGTAAGCGGCCAAGGAAAAGGTGGTCGCCATTGAAAGGCAAGCAAGGGCGAGCGCCACCAACACCAAACGGGAAAAAGATAAATTCATATCAAACGCTCCTCGCGATGGATCGCATTTTCTAAAAGGGGTGTCCGTTCAGCCGTACTTTGCCTGGAGTTGTTCCCTGGTCAGGAAGCGCTGCTCGAGAGCCTCGAATTGTTTGAATCCGAGCACGTCATTGAGCTTTTCAAACGAGACAGCGAGTTCGGGACGCTCGATGATTTCACCGGTCGCGAGCGATTTTTGCAATGTCTCGAGTCCATTGATCATTCCCTGCACCGCGCAGGACGTCAAAAGGCGTGGATAGATGACGGCTGCGACACCGAGATCCTCCAGCCTTTTCGCGGAAATCAGCGGCGTCGTCGGACGCGAGCGTATGCCGAAGCCCATATTGACGGACAGCGGCTTCGACACGTTGCGTGCCGTGGTCGCGATGTCCTCTTCTTTCAACAAAGCGTCAGCAAAAAGCAGATCGGCTCCCGCTTCGGCATAGAGATTGAGACGCCGGATTGCCTCCTCGAGACCGTAAGGCGTATAAGCGTCCGTACGGGATTTGATGACGAAATCGGGGTCGCGCCGCGCTTCCGCCGCGGCTTTGATTTTTTCCACCATTTCTTCGGCGGAAATCACCTGCTTCCCTTTCATGTGTCCGCAGCGTTTCGGCCACACCTGGTCCTCGATCATGACACCGCCGAGGCCCGCCTGCTCGAAGCCGCGCGTCATGTGATAGACGTTGACGGCATTCCCATAACCCGTGTCGCCGTCGGTGATCAACGGCAAATTGCAGCAACCGACAATTGCGCGCGATACGCGGAGATTCTCTTCCATGCCCATCAATCCGACGTCGGGCTGGCCGAGATGGCTTTCGCTTACGCCGGCGCCGGAGATGAATCCGGCCGGGAAACCGAATTGCTCGACGAGGTGGGCGCTGTAGCCGTCAAAAATGCCCGGCATGGCGAGAATTTGCGGGGCATTGATCAATTCGCGCAGCTTCTTTCCGGGGCTTGTCATATTCATCTCTCTCCAGTCGTTGTGTCGGGAAACGGCAATTGAAAACATTGACAATGGTTCTGGCCATGGTCTAGCATCCACGTACACAAGTCAAGATGGTGTTCACATTCATGAACAGCTCCGTCAAGTCGGCTTCCCGCGTGCTCGACATGCTCGAATTCCTGTCGGTCACGGAAAAGCCGATCGGCGTCAGCGACGTCGCGCGCCGCTTGCGGTTGCCGAAAAGCAGCGCGCAGGCGCTCTTGAGAACGCTGCTCGGACGTGGCTACCTCGTGCATGCCGGGCTCGGCTATCAGCTGTCTCCGTTGGTCGGCAGCGGCGGATGGATAGGCGGCACGGTCGCGAGGCTCGGTCAATTGGCGAAGACCGTCATGGAGAGTGCCGCCGAAGTCACTGGTGAATCGGCATTTCTCGGTGTCCTGACGCGCGACTGGCACGTCCAGTATGTATCAAAAGCGGTGAGCAAGAACGACGTTCGGTACGATGCCGATCTCGAATACCTGCGGCCCGCGTATTGCACTTCGCTGGGACTCGCCATCATCGCGCATCGCCCGGCGGAGGATATCGAACGGTTTTTGCGCCACGGCGGATTCAAGCACATTACGCCTCAGACGATCACCGATCCGGTCGCTTTGCGGCGGGCATTGCAAAAGGCACGGCGGGAAGGTTACGCGGAAATTCGCGACGCGCGAGTCACGGGCGCATCGGGCGTGTCGGCGCCGGTATTCGGTCCCGATGGCGAAGTGATCGCGGGAATCAATCTTGCGGCGCCGAGCTGGAGATATTCGAAAATCCGGCCATTGCTAACGGCAAACGTCATTTCGAGCGCCCGGGAATTGACCCAGGCACTCGGCGGGATGTCGCCGCCGGCGCCGGCCCGCGGGCGCACAACGACAGTCAAATCCAATGAACGCATGGCGATAAGGGAGCGACGGCAATGAGCGATTACGATGTTATTGTGGTTGGCGCAGGAAATGCTGCGTGTGCGGCGGCGGTGTCGGCACGGCAGAGCGGCGCCAAACGCGTGCTGATACTGGAAAAGGCGCCGGTGGAATTGCGCGGCGGCAACACTCATTACAGCGGCGCGGCTTTCCGGATCGCCTTTAATTCCGCTGAAGACCTGCGGCCGCTCGTGCCCGATGCGGAAAAACACGAACCCGGCTTTTTCGAGAATGTCGTGCCTTATCCCGCCGATCAGTTCTGGGCGGATTTGCGCAAAGTGACCGAGAACCGCACCGATCCCAGACTCGCGGCGATCATGATCGACAACTCGTACTCGACGGTGCGCTGGATGAAGGAGGTCGGCATCCAGATGGAGCCGGCGGTCATGCTGGGCGCCATCAAGTACGGCGGCAAGACGAAATTTCTTTCGGGCACGGTGATCCGCGCGGTGGACGAAGGCGTGGGATTGTCCCGGATGTGGTTCGACATCGCCGCGCGCCATGGCGTCGAAATCCGCTACGAAACGCGGGCAACACACCTGTTGCAGGGCAAATCGGGCGCGGTTACCGGAGTGCAGATCCACGGCCCCCAAGGACTGGAAGACCTGTCGGCCAGAGCCGTCGTGCTGGGTTGCGGCAGCTTCGAATCGAACCCGGAATGGCGCGCGCGTTATCTCGGCCGGCCGTGGGACATCGCGAAAGTCAGGGGCACGTCGTTCAATACGGGCGACGGCCTCAGGATGGCATTCGAAGTCGGCGCCGTGTCTCATGGGCAGTATTCGGGACTGCACTCGACGCCCATCGACGCCGCGGCGCCGCCTTTCGGCGATCGCAAGCTCACCGACAAGACGAATCGACTCACTTATCCTTTCAGCGTGATGGTGAATAACCGCGGCCTGCGGTTCGCTGATGAAGGTGAAGATATCAACATGCTGACCTACGCGAAGATGGGGCAGATCGTTCTGAGCCAGCCGGGCGGCGTGGGATACCAGCTGTTCGATTCCAAAGTCATTTCGTTATTGGAGCCCCGCTATGCAACCGCCAAGCCGTACCAGGCGGACACGCTTGAAGCACTGATCCGCCAATTGCCCATCGATCAGAACCAGGCGCTGGCGACGCTCACCGAATATCATGCCGCGCTCAAGGGCGGGACTTTCGATCCGCTGGTGAAAGACGGCTTGCGAACGCAAGGCCTGGCTATCGACAAAACGAATTGGGCGCAGCCGCTCGACACGCCGCCTTTCTACGCCTATCCGGTTACGGGAGGCGTCACGTTCACATTCGGCGGCGTGCTCGTAAGCGACGATGCGCAAGTCATGGATGTGGCCTATCGCCCGATTGGCGGTCTCTACGCCTGTGGCGAAGCGGTCGGTGGCTTGTTCCATTACAACTATCCGGGCGGCTCCGGCCTGGTTTCGGGTGCTGTGTTCGGGCGCATTGCGGGCAGAAGCGCGGCGCGCGGTTGACATTGAGCACCCTCTCCCTCACCCCCAACCCCTCTCCCAAGGGGCGAGGGGAGCGTCGAGCGAAACCGCACGGTCGCGCGGTTTCGTAACTGTTAACAAAGGAGGATACATGAATGCTCCCACTGCCGGACTGACGCAAGCAGCGGCTGCGACTGGAAAACCGAAGACGATTTCCCGCCAACTCGCGGAATTCGTGGCGGGCTTCAGCTACGATGCGATTCCGGAATCGATCGTGAGCCGTGCGAAATCGCTGATTCTCGATGCGGTCGGCATTGCGCTTGCTTCCACGCAATATGATTTTTCGCACCGCACGCTGTCGGGTATCCGATCTCTGGGCGGCAGTGGCGATTGCTCGGTGATCGGTATGAAAGAGCGGCTGCCGCTGCGCGATGCGGTCCTCATGAATGGAGTGCTGGTACACGGCCTCGATTACGACGATACTCACATTCGCGCGATCGTGCATCCGACGGCAAGCGCGTTCGTCTGCGCGCTCGGCGTGGCCGAACAATTGGGCCGTTCCGGCCGCGATCTGCTGACCGCGTATATATTAGGCGTGGAGATCGTTACGCGTATTTGCGATGCGGCCAAAGGCCACTTCCATGATTTTGGTTTTCATCCGACCGGCATCGGCGCGCATTTTTCGTGCGCGCTGCAGACGGGCTGGCTCCATGGGTTGACTGCTGAGCAACTCGTCATGGCGCAGGGACTCGCGGGCAGCACGGCGGCCGCGAGCCAGGAATTCCTCGATGAAGGCGCCTGGAATAAACGCCTGCATCCGGGATGGGCGGCCGTCGCGGGTATTACGGTCGCGCATCTCGCGCGCAGCGGTTTTGTCGCACCGACCAAACCATACGAAGGCCGGTTCGGGCTGTACAAAAGTCATTTGAGCCATCTCGCGAAAGACGTGAATTACGGCGCGATTACGAGCGGGCTTGGCACAGAATGGGAACTCCTGGGCGTGGCGATCAAACCTTATCCGGTGTGCCATCTAATCCACGCTTGCGGCGATGCCGCGCTCCTCCTGCGCAAGAAGCATCAGTTGACGCCCGATCGCATCGCGAAAGTGACGGCACTCGTGCCCAAGGAGACGATACACATCATTGCCGAGCCGGTCGCCAACAAAGTGCGCCCCGCAAACGATTACGACGCCAAATTCAGCGTGCAGTACTTCGTTGCAACATGTCTCGCGCGGGGACGATTCGGGTTGCCCGAACTCGAAGCCGACGCACGCAATAACGGCGAGATTCTGGCGCTCGCGCAAAAAGTCGAAGCAGCCGCCGATCCCGAAACGCGTTTTCCGAACTATTTTTCGGGCGGCGTGGTGATCACCACCACCGATGGGCGCGAATTCAGGCACCACGAACCCATCAACCGCGGCGCCGGCGACCGCGCATTGACAGCGGACGAAATCGAGGCGAAGTATCGCGATAACGCGCAGCTTGCCGTCGCAGAGAACCGCGTGCAGGAAATACGCGATATAGTACTGAACCTGGAAAGCTTTGCGGCGCGGGAGGCGGCGCAAAAGCTGGCCGCGGGCTGAGGCCCGGTAGTATCGAGCGTGGGAAAAAGCGAACCTTCATTACGGAGGAGATCATGCTGAAAAACCTGATTCGTTTGGCGGGTATCGTCACGGCGGCGGTTTCGTTTTCCGTATTGGCGCAGGGATACCCGAGCAAACCTGTACGCCTCATCGTTCCTTACGCGCCCGGCGGCGGCACGGACGTGCTTGCCCGCATGATTGCCCAGCGGCTTACTGAAGCTCTGAACGAAAGCGTCGTCGTAGACAATCGTGCCGGGGTGGACGGCATTGTCGGCGCCGAAATCATGGCGCGCGCCGCGCCCGATGGCTATACGTTGCTCATCATTTCGAGCAGCCACGCCATCAACGTGGCGCTGGGCAAGAAGCTGCCCTACGACACGATCAAGGACTTCGCGCCGATTACGCAGACGGCCAATCAACAACTGTTGTTAGTCGTGCATCCATCGATACCGGCAAAGACGGTGAAAGAATTTCTCGAATACGTGAAGGCGCGCCCGGGCAAGCTCAATTATGGATCGAGCTCGAACGCAACCGCGCTGCCGATGGAGCTCTTTAAATCCATGACGTCAACGGATATTCAGCATATTCCGTACAAAGGCTCGGGCCCGATGCTGAACGATCTCCTGGGCGCTCACGTGCAGATGTCGATGTCCGGCGCCGTTTCGGTGGTTCCTCACGTCAAGGCAGGCCGGCTCCGCGCGATCGCGATCGGCGACCTTAAACGTTCGTCGTTTCTGCCCGACGTGCCGACGGTCGCGGAAGGCGGCGTGCCGGACGTCGTGCGCATCCTTCATGTGCCGGCTTTCAGCGAGCGTATCAGCTCGCTCGGCGCGGATGTCGTCGGTAGCCCGCCCGCCGACTGGGGAAGATTCCTGGCAAGCGAAATCACGAAGTGGGCGAAGGTCGCGAAAGTCGCGGGCTTCAAGGCCGGCGATTAAGCTGTGGCGCGCAAATACCCGCGGCGTGCGAATGTCATTAGATATCACGCTCTCGCGCTCCTGTGTGCCGCCCCGCTGCTCGCGCTCGCGCAGACATATCCGGGCAAGCCGATACGCTTCATCGTCCCGTTTCCCGCGGGGGGCGCCGGCGACCTCGTGATCCGGCGTCTTGCTCAGAAGATGAGCGAGAGCTGGCGCCAGCCGATCGTCATCGACAACAGGGCTGGCGCAAGCGGCGCGCTGGGCCTGCAGATAGCCGCCAATGCACCTGCCGACGGCCACACCCTCGTGTTGGGCACGGCGAGCACGCATTCGATCAATCCTGCGCTGCGTCGCGACCTGTCCTACGATCCGATCAAGCACTTCACGCCGATCGCCTCGCTCATCGTCATTCCGAATGTGCTTGTCGCGCATCCCTCCGTACCCGCGCGGTCGCTGCAGGAATTGATACAGCTTGCGCGCGCCAAACCGGGCCAGCTCAGCTACGCGTCCAACGGCGCCGGCACCTCCGCGCACATGGCAGGGGAGCTCCTCAACCGCGCGGCGGGGATTCAGATGCTGCATGTGCCATACAAAGGCGCGGGCATCGCGGTGAATGACGTGCTCGGCGGCCACGTGCCGTTGCTGTTCGGCGCTGTCGCAACGACGCTGCCGCAGGTGCAGGCCAGAAAGTTGAGAGCGCTGGCGGTAACCGGCGCGCAACGCTCGCCCGCCGCGCCGAGCGTGCCGACTGTCGCCGAGTCGGGGTTTCCCGGTTTTGAAGTCGTGCAGTGGTTCGGCGCCTTCGCGCCGGCCGGAACGCCGCGGGCGATCGTCGTCAAGCTGAACGGCGAACTGAACCGCGCGATGAGCCTTCCCGACGTGCAGGAAAGCTTTGCGCGTCAGGGTTTTGAAACGCGCCCGGCAACGCCGGAAAAGTTCGCCGCTTATGTAAAGTCGGAGCTCGATAAATGGTCGAAAGTCATCAAGGAAGCCGGCATACGCGCCGAGTGATCACGGTTGCGCTCATGGCGCTGCTGCTCGCGAGCGCTGCCGCGTGGGCGCAAACCTCGCCTGCCTATCCCGCCAAACCGATCCGGCTGATCGTGCCGTTCACCGCGGGCGGACCGACCGACATACTCGCGCGCGTAATCGGCCAGAAGCTCAACGAAACCTTTGGACCTCAGGTCATTGTCGACAACCGTCCAGGCGCAAACGGTAATATCGGGACCGAGCTCGTCGCGAAATCGCCGCCCGATGGCTACACCTTATTGCTCGCGAGCGCCGGAATACTGACGGTGAACCCGAGCCTGCACAGCCGGCTGCCGTTCGATGTAACGAGGGATCTCGCACCGGTCACACTCGCCACTTCAATTACGAACGTCCTCGTCGTCCACCCGGCGCTGCCGGTGAAATCGGTGCAAGACTTCATTCGGCTCGCGCAATCGAGGCCGGGACAGCTGAGCTATGCGTCCGCGGGAACAGGATCGGCGAGCCACCTTGCGATGGAGCTCCTCAAGAGCACCGCGCGCGTCGACATTCTTCATGTCCCCTACAAAGGCGCCACACCGGGCATCACCGATCTCATGGGCGGGCATGTGCAGGTGATGCTCATCGGCTTGCCAGGCGCACTCCCGCCGGTCAGCGCAGGCAGGCTGAAAGCGCTCGCCGTGAGCAGCCTGCGTCGTTCTCCCGCTGTTCCTGAACTCCCGACGATAGCTGAATCAAGGCTGCCCGGATTCGAAGTCATCAATTGGCTCGGCGTGCTGGCGCCGGCCGGCACGCCCCGCGACATCATCACTAAGCTCAATCAGGAAATCGTGAAGGGGCTGCAGCAGCCGGACACCAAGGCGAAGCTGGTGAGCCAGGGCTTCGAAACAATGGGCGGGACGCCCGAGCAGTTCGCTGCCTATATGAAGAGCGAGACCGCGAAGTGGGCGAAAGTCGTGAAGGCGACGGGCGCCAAGGCGGATTGACCGCTGTCATCGCACGGAATGCTATTCCCCCCTCTGCCGGGCAAACAACCGGTCGATTTTCTCCTCGTATGCGTGGTAGTTGAGAAAGTCGTACAACTCCGCGCGCGGCTGCATGATGTCGATCACGTTCCTCGCGCTGCCATCGCGCAAAATCGCCTCGTAAACCTTCAACGCCGCTGCGGACATGGCGCGCGCGGCCGAAAGCGGAAAGAGCGCCGCTGATACGCCGGCGCTACGCAGCTCGTCCAGCGTGAATGCCGGAGTCTTCGAGAACTCGGTGATGTTCGCGAGCACCGAGTGCGGCCGGTTGAGCGCGTCGACGAATGCCCGGTACTGGGAAAGTTCGCTGCACGCCTCAACAAAGATCATATCGGCGCCGGCTTCCAGGTAGGCGCACGCGCGATCGATCGTGGCCGCAAGGCCTTCGGGCGTCATGGCGTCGGTCCGCGCGCAGATGAAGAACGACGCATCGGTCCGCGCGTCGAGCGCAGCCTTCAGCCGATCGAGCATTTCCGCCGTCGGCACCACGGCTTTGCCAGGCCGATGGCCGCAGCGCTTGAGCTGCACCTGGTCTTCAATATGCATGGCCGCGGCGCCGTCCTTGATGAGCCCCTTCACCAGCCGCGCGATGTTGAACGCGCCGCCGAATCCGGTATCCACGTCGACCATGAGCGGGAGCGAGCACGCATCGGTGATGCGACGAACGTCAGTAAGGACGTCAGTTAACGTGGTGATGGCGAGATCGGGCAGGCCATAAGAGTAGGTCGCGATGCCGCCGCCCGCGAGATAGATCGCTTTATGGCCGACGCGCTCGGCCATCATCGCGCAATAAGGATTGATCGTGCCGACTATAGGCAGCGGCGACGTCGTCTCGAGCGCGTGCCGAAAACGCTGTCCCGCCGTCATGGAGTTCTGCGATGAAGTTGGCGCGCGGTCGTTCATGATGGTTCCTCCACTAAAATGGCGATTATGACCGGGGAGAAGAAGCAATGAACACCTGGAAGCCGGTGTTTCCATCTGCGGTTCGCCATAGCCGATCCTTCAGAGGTCTCGAATGCCTTGCCAGATGCCGATGAGCATGTCCTGCAGGTCGGCTAGGCCGTTCATGCGCGAAGCGCCGGCGACGTGCGGCGTCAGAATCACGTTTTGGTAGCGCAACAGCGGCTCGTCGTTCGCAGCGGGTTCTTCGTAAAGGACGTCGAGCCCGACTCCACCTAAATGGCCGCTTGCAATCGCGTCCAGCAGCGCCTGCTGGTTGACGATGGCCGCGCGTGAAGTGTTGACGAGGAATGCGCCGCACTTCATGCGGCGAAGCGCGGCGGCATCGACAAGGTCGCGTGTCTCGGCGGAGGACGGCACATGTATGCTCAGGTAGTCGGAGCGCGCGAAGAGCTCTTCGAATGAGGAATACGTGACGCCCGCCTCCCGCTCTTCCTCCGGCGTGAGCCTCGCGCGTTTGTGATAGAGGAGTTCCATCCCGAACGGGCGCGCCATGGCCGCCACTTCGCGGGCGATTTCCCCGAAGCCCAGGAGCCCCAATATAGAGCCTGCGAGCGCGCGCAGCCCCGGGATGCGGGCGAAATTTGCACCCGGCGTGTGACGTGTGTCGTACGGCCGTGACCCGAAACCGGCCGCGACGAGCCGCCCCGGCGTGACGAGTCCGTTGATGAGCGGAAGTCGCTTGGCCAGCGCCAGCATCAGCATCATCGTGTGCTCGGCCACAACCCTGTTCGTGCGGCGGCGCACCGTGTGCACCGGCAGGTTACGCGCGCGACACGCGCGCTCGTCAATGTGAAGGGCGAACGCGCCGAACGTCTGGACCCATTTGAGCTTCGGCGCGGCAGCAAGCTCTCGGGCGCCGAGCTCGAGGCTCTCGATGATCACGACGTCGGCAGACGGCAGCTCGCGCTGCAATTCATCGGCGTTGGTGACGAGACGCACATGAGCCGGATACAAGCCAGGAATTCGCGCGCGCAGCGCATCGCACCAGGCGATCAGGTCAACATCATGCGCCATGTAGTCCGCATAGGCGGACGTGCGCTCGGCCGGCGTGCCCGGATCGAGTACGATCTGCACGAGGCGCAGCACGCGGTCTTCTTCAACAACCAGAGTCGGCATGGCTGACGGCAATCCCTTAGCTGACCTTCAGGAGCTTCGTGAGCTCGCGTGTTTTCACGTCGCGGCCGATGCACTCCAGAACCGCATCGACGCACTCGCGCGGAAGGTGCGGCAGCGCGCAGTCGACGAATTTCTGCCGCAAGCCGGAATCGCTTGCAGGGTTCCAGGGCGAGCCTTTCTGGTGACGCACCGTTTCCGAAAAGACACGGCCATCGCTCGTCTCGATCGTGACGGTCACCGGCTGCTCGAATGGCGCCTTGCGCACTTCCGGCACGTTTTCGGACAGCTCGGGCGGCACGCGCACTTCGGTGATGCCGATAAGTCGCGTGATTTCGGCGCGGCGCACTGCCTTATCGGTAAACGAGGCCAGCGTCGGACGGCCATCCAGCAACGTCGTCGCGACGCAATATTCGAGCGACGTCTTGCCCTGCAGTCCATTCGACGGGCGGGAGTGGATCAGGGTGCGCGGGTACATGTAACTCACATCGCACGTGATGCGGCGCACGTCCGCTGGTTTCACCTGATGCTTGCGTTGAAGCTCGACGACGCAATCCACACCGAAGAGCGTGGGCCGGCCGCACGGGTACAGCTTGAAAGTCGGACCTGGCGACACGATCATAAACGGCGCACCCCACGCTTTGAGATTCTCAGCCAGCGCGTCCGGCGACCACTCGCGAGAAAAGACGGCGCCGAAACTCATGGCGCCGTCGAAGATTTGCGGATCGGCGATGAAGCCGCGCGCCGCGAGCCGCGCAGCGCGCACGCCGTTGCTCGCTGCAAGCCCGCTGTGGAACGACATCGTCATGGTCCCAAAATTGCGCCGGATGCCGCTCGCCATCGAAGCCGCGATGCCCAGAGCGTGCGACATGCGCGTCTCGTCGAGCTCGAGCAGCAGGCTCGACGCCACGGTCGCCGCGACGAGGCCCTGCGTTGCAGTCGCGTGCCAGCCGATTTCGTAATGCGACGGATTGAGCACCAGGCCAAGCCTGCATTCGACTTCGTAGCCGATGACGAAGATGCGCAGCGCCTCGTGCAACGAAACATCGCGCGCTTCGGCGAGCGCCAGCACCGCCGGCCACAACGGCGCCGACGGGTGTCCGCGCATCTGCTCCTGATTGTCATCGAAGAGCTGCACGCTGATCATCGTGCCGTTCACGAGTGCGGCGTCGCTCGGGCGGACGCGGTCGCCATAGCCAATGACGCTCGCTTCGCCCTTCGCGCTGCCTTCCGTCGTCTCACCGCGAAGCATCTCTATCGGTGCTTCGCCATACGCCGCGTATGCGGCCGCGAGGCTGTCGAGCAGGCAGCGCCGGGCAGCCGCGATGGCGTCATCGTTCACCTGCGCCGGCAGCTTGCTGCGGCAAGTCTCGATCAGGCTTGAAGTGAGTGTCATATGGGTCGGCGACCCTTGAGCATGAGCTCGGCGGCGATGTCTTCGGGCACTTCCACCGGCATCGTCAGGATCAGCGCCGAATACGATTTCCCGTGCGGATCGAGCGAGAGCGAGCGCGTGACTCCGCCGCCAAGGGCACCCTCCATCACGAGATTAATCGCATGGACTTTGGGAAGCTCGTAGCACGTGATACACCCTTTTACGATGCCGCGAAAATGCTCCCGGGCATGCGCGAGCTCGCGCAAATAGAATGTTTTCACGCGACCTCCGTCACTATGATCTCGGGCGTGATCGCCGCTCTCGGGATGAGGCATGAATAGATCGCCAGCACTTCCCGCACGTGCTTGCGCGGGATCGACGAGCTGGCGGGGCCTTTGCCCACGAGCGTTTCAACCTCGTTTCCGAGCTTCACCGCGTCACGCTTCTCACGCGCGCGGCCCGCAAAGCGCAGGCAGACTTCGTACGGCGGCTCTCGGGGCGGCAACGACGCCTCCCCGTGTAACGCATTCATGCCGACATAGTCAATCCGCAGTTCCTGCAGATTGACACCGCCAATCTTGAGCCGCTCACGCACGACCTTCTCGGCGAGCCTGGCGCGTTCGAGGCAGCCCAATCCCGCGTAAATGATCTCGGCTTCGCCGATCCAGCCCTCGAGCACGCCCACCGACACCTTGAGCTGCTCCGGGCGCGGCTTGCCGCGGCCGCCGGTGATGCGCACGCGATTGGGCCCGATTTCCTCGAGCTCGACCTCGGTGAAATCCACGACGACATCCGGCGTGATGTAGCTCGCAGGATCGTGTATCTCGTAAATCATCTGTTCGGCGCAGATCGCGCGATTGATGATGCCGCCGGTGCCGTCCAGCTTCGACACGACGATGATGCCGTCGCGCTCGACTTCGAGCAGCGGATAGCCGAGATTCCACAGCTCCGGGACCTCTTTGTAGCCAGGATCGGCGAAAAAGCCGCCGGAGACGTTTGCGCCGCACTCCACCATGTCAGCGCCCGTCTGGCCTTTGCCGAGCAGGTCCCACTCGTCCTCTCTCCAGCCGAACTCGTAAATCATCGGCGCGAGAAAAAGCGAGCAATCCCCGCCGCGGCCCGTCAACACGATATCCGCATCCTTGCGCAGCGCCCCGACGATCACGTCGGCGCCAAGATAAGCATTGGCAGAAACGATTTGTCCTTCGAGCGACGATAAAGGCTTGCCCGTTTCCATCAACTTGAGACGGTCGGCGTGGCCCAGGCAGTACTGGAGCACGTCATCGCCCAGAACCGCCGCAACTTTCATCGGCCCCAGCTGCAGGTCGCGGATGACTTCTGCCGTGCGCTTTACCGCACCGGCCGGGTTTGCGGCACCCATGTTGGTGACAACGCGCGTCTTATTCTTCTTGCAGTGCGGCAGCGCTGAATAGAAGCGATCGGCAAGAAGCTCGTTGTATCCGGCTTCCGGATTCTTGCGGCGCTCCAGTTGAGCGAGCGCAATCGTGCGCTCGGCGAGCGTCTCGTACACGAGATAATCGAGCTTGCCTCGCGCTGCGAGCTCGGTTGCTGGCTCCACGCGGTCCCCGGCGTAGCTTGCCCCGGCGCCGATGCGTAAGATCCGCGTGCGCGGTGCCTGAGTGGTCATGCTGTGACTCCTTTGGTTGCGGTATTGAGCTGCCGACCGCGGTCAGACCCTGCGCCGCCAGCCGCTCGCGCGTGTCCGTCGACTGGATCGCCTTCACGACCGCATCACTTTGGTCCATTTGCGGATTTCGGCGGCGAGAAATTTCTCGAACTCATCCGGAGTGCTGCCGACGGGCTCGGCACCTTCGCTCGAGAGCCGGGTATGCACGGCAGGCACGCGCAAAGCGCCGGCCACATCTGCCTGCACTTTGGCAACGATCGCCTGAGGTGTTCCGGAGGGCGCGAGCAGCGCATACCAGCCGGTCACGTCGAATCCGGGGAAGCCGGACTCAGCGAGCGTAGGCAGCTCAGGCATCACCTGCGAGCGCTTCGCACTGGTGACGGCGAGCACGCGGAGCTTCCCTGTTTTGATATGCGGAATCGCTGCGATGAAGTTGTTGAACATCGCTTGAACCTGCCCGGATATGAGATCGACGTTCGCCGGGCCCGAGCCTTTGTACGGCACGTGGACGAAGTCAACTTTGGCCATGATCTTGAAGAGCTCGAAGCCCAAGTGCGGTCCACTGCCGTTGCCCGACGAGGCGTAGCTTAACTGCCCCGGCCTTGCTTTCGCGAGCGCAATCAGCTCGCGCACGGTTTTCGCAGGCAAGGACGGATGGATCGTGAGGATGAACGGATACTGCGCCATCAGCGTCACAGCGGCGAAGTCGGCCGCCGTGTCGTAGGGGAGCTTGCGATACAGCGACGGATTGATCGCGTGCGTCGCGATGACGACGAGCAACGTATGGCCGTCCGGCTTGGATTTCGCGCCGAGGTCGGTTCCGATGATGCCGTTCGCACCCGCGCGGTTGTCCACGATCACCGGCTGGCCCCACGTCTCAGTGAGCTTTTGCGCGAGTGTGCGCGCGACGAGGTCGGTCCCGCCGCCCGGAGGAAACGGAATGATCATGCGCACCGGGCGCGCGGGGTACCAAGACTGCGCGGGAGCATCGTGCGCCGCGCCGACGAACGCGACCGCGGTGACCAGACCGACAAAGACACGCCTAAGCTTCATGGCAGGCGACGCCATCGTGCTGCGCGATAAAATGCAATAGCTGTGTCGCGCATCCCGCCGGCGCGATGTGATGGACCATGTGATAGCGCGTCGGCAGGTGCATCAGCCGGAAGTCGCGCAGGTTCTCGATCAGCATCTGCTCCTGCTCCGCGCTCGTGATCGCTCCCTGCGTGGGATAAAGGCCCAGCACGGGCGCTTTGATGCGGGGCAAAAAGCCGGCGGCGTTGACGCCATTGACGAGCTTCGCAAATGCAAGCTGCACGTCGGCGCTGCCGTTCGCGAATTCGGCTTCGTACCAATCGAGCAGCCCGGGGTCGCTGTCCGGCGGAAAGCGGGTGCTGCGGTTCGTGGCCTTGAGCCACGCTTCGCGCCCCATCTCCTGCATCGCCTCCACGCGCGACTTGTGTCCCATCGAATACGTTTCTTTCATCTTGTCGCTGATATAAACCGGCGTCGACACGAGCGTGAGCGTGCGCACGCGCTCCGGATGCATCGCGCTCAATGCGAGGCCCAGTATGCCGCCCATCGACTCGCCGCAGAAGTGCACCGACTGCGTGCCAAGCGCATCGCATATCGCAGTCAGATCGTCGACCAGCGCTTCGACAGTGACGCCGCGCTCGAGATCGAAATCGGCGGACGATGCGCCGAGGCCGCGCGCATCGGGACGCACGACCTTGTAGTAGCGGCTGAGATACGGCACCCAGCTATACCAGAAGCGCGAAGAGCGGCCGTTGCCGTGCTGGAGCACGAGATACGGCGCATTCTTCCACGGATCGGTGTAGTCGTCGATGACGTAATGCAGCTTCGGTTTGCCGGATCGCTCCAAGTCAGCCATGTAACCCGCCTCCGGTTCCCGTGACGTCGATGCCGGACGAAAAGCGCGCGAGCAACCTCAGACTTTCTCCGTTCGATGACGACGAAAGCGCCATCATTCGACTCCGATGTTCATGGCGATATTGTTGTGCGCATCGAGCGCAATCGTGCATTCGGGTGGAACGATTACGCTGGTATCGTATTCCTGCACGATGAGCGGCCCCGGCCGCGCTTGCGCGCGAAGGCCTGCGCGGCCGACCACCGGAGTTTGCAGCGCCCCATAGCGGGGTCCGAAATATGCGAGGCGCTCCGCCTGCGCAGCACCACCGAGCTCGGCAGCCCACGCCGCCGCGTGTTCCGCGTGTCGGATGACTGATGCGATCAACCTGCAAGTCACGAGCTCGAATTCCTTGTTGTGGCCTCGATGACCGTAAGTCCGCTCGAATTCCGCTTCGAAGCGCGCCTCGGCGACACGAAGCTCGGTCTCGATGAGCGGCAGTGTAATCGGTACGGTGATTTCGGTCGATTGACCGCGATAGCGCAGATCCACAAAAGTCGCAATCGTTATCCTGCTTTCCGGATAGCCCTCCAACGCAAACCGTGTTACAAGCTCCTCGCGCATTGCCTCGAGCGCGGATTGTATGGCCGTCAGGTCCGCGTGGTGCGTAAGGGTGAGCACGGTTTTCGCGGCATGCTGCTCGACCTCCGCCCGCAACAAGCCGAATGCACTGAATACGCCGGGTGAAGGCGGAATCAGCACGCGCGTGATACCCAGCTCGCGCGCGACGCCGGCCGCGTGTATCGGCCCGGCGCCCCCAAAAGCCATCATCATGAATTCAGCCGGATCGCGTCCGCGCTCGACCGAAACCATCTTGATGGCGCGCACCATGTTGGAATTCGCGACGAGATGGATCCCATAGGCCGCCTCGTCCATTGACAGCGCGCTGCAGTCCGCGACATGGCGCAGAATCGCCGCTTCGGCGAGGTCGCGGCGGATGTGCAGTGCGCCGCCGGCCAGTGAGTGCGCATTGAGATATCCGAGCACCAGATTCGCGTCGGTAACGGTTGGCAACTCGTTACCCTGTCCGTAACATGCCGGTCCCGGAACCGCCCCTGCACTGAGTGGGCCGACGCGGAGCGACCCCCCGCTGTCGAGGGCGGCGATGCTGCCGCCGCCGGAGCCCACTTCGGAGACATCGATCACGGGAATCCGCAGCACGTAGCCATTGCCGCGCATCAGTCTGCTGCTGACCGACGCCGCCGCGCCGACTTCGTATTCCGTTGCACGCAACATTTCTCCGCGTTCGATAATTGACGCCTTGGTCGTGGTGCCGCCCATGTCGAGCGTGATGACGTTCTCGTAGCCGCTGTCGCGCGCAAGGCGCGCGGCGGCCACCACACCCGCCGCTGGACCGGATTCGATGATTACGACCGGGCGCTCGGCAGCCACATTGGCGCTGATGAGCCCTCCGTTCGATTGCATGACGAGAATCGGTGCATCGACACCGTGTTGCCGCAGGCGGTCCCGCAGCGTGCTGAGATAAGTCGCGATCAGCGGCGCAACGTAGGCATTGACGACCGTGGTGCTCGTGCGCTCGAACTCGAGCATCTCAGGCAGCACTTCGTGGGACAACGACACATGAATGCGCGGCAGATCGCGCTTGAGAATGTCACCGGCCAGTCGTTCATGTTGCGGGTTGCGGTAGGAATGCAGGAAGCACACGGCGACCGATTCGACGCAGCATTCCTCGAGCAGCGCGACGACCGCCTCGAACGCAGCCGTGTCAATCGGGATCAGAACATTGCCGCGCGCATCGATGCGCTCCGCGATCGGAATCCGCAGCTCACGCTCGATGAGCGGCAGCGGTTTTTGCCAGTTCAGGTTGTAAGACATCGGGATGCGTATGCGCCGCAGCTCGAGGACGTCGCGAAATCCCGCCGTGGTCAGCAATGCGCTGCGTGCACCCTTGCGCTCGAGAATCGCATTGGTTGCAACCGTTGTGGCATGAACGATTTCGGTAATCTGACCGGGCGGCGAGCGCTGCTCTTCGCAGAAAGCGGTCACGCCTTTGATGATCGCCTCCGCATAGTCCGCCGGCGTCGATGGCTGCTTGCGCTTGTGCAGCGTCCCGTCCGCGCACAGGAAAACGAGGTCGGTGAATGTCCCGCCGATGTCTGCGCCGATGCGCAGCGGACGTCCACCGGGCATCATGCCGACGCCGGGGCGATCTGCAAACGAGGCTCGCGGCCAGCGCGCAGCTTCACTGTGGCGTCGTGATCGATGCGCCACGGCGAGCGCAGTATGCGCACGCCATAATCGCGCTCCGCTGCATCGAGCGACACCTTGCCGTTGCGCACATCGTCGAGCACCAGGCGCGGATCGCGTTCCAGCGGGTCGCCGTATCCGCCGCCGCCGGCCGTGATATGGCGGAACGCCTGACCTTTATGCAGCGCCCGCGTAAACTTGGTCGGAAGCTGGAGCCAGCCGCCATTGTCTTCGAGCAGATTGTTGGAAGGGGACCCTGGTTTTCCACGCGCAAGGCCGTAGGGCGGATGCCGGCGCCGATCGGATCGCAATTGGAAGGTCGCGCGCTCACCCAGGAATCTGAGCTGCCGTTCGACCGACATTCCGCCGCGCCATTTCCCGGGCCCGCCGCTGTCGGTCACAAGCTCGTACTTCTCGACCATGATGGGCGCCTGATTCTCGACCATCTCGACGGGAGCATTGCCGATGTTGGCGGCCGGATTGGCGACCCCATCGATCCCTTCGCGCTGGAAACCCCCGCCCCAGGCGCCCATCAATGCTTCGCGAAATAATACGAAGCGGCCGTCGGCGTCGTAACCGCCGATGCTGTAGCTGCTGGTGCCGCCTTCGCCGGCCGCACGCGGCAGGAGCGGGACCGCCTGCGACAATGCTCCGAACATCGCATCGATCAAACGAAAGCCGCTGACGCCGCGTGCCGCGACGGCTGCGGGCCGGCGCGGATTGAACAGGCAACCTTCGGGTGCGGCCACGCGGATCGGCCGCATGAAGCCGGAGTTGTTCGGGGCATCGGACTCCATGATCGCGCGGATTGCAAAATACACGGCGGATCGGGCAAAGGATAACGTGGAATTGATCGCCCCCCTCACCTGCGGCGAACTCCCGGCGAGATCGGCCGTGAGCTCGTCACGCTCGACGTGCAGCGTCGCCTTGACGGTCACCGGCCGATCGGGATCTATGCCGTCGTCGTCCAGATGATCCGTGTAGCTGTAGGTTCCATCCGGAATGGCGGCGATGGTGCGCCGCGCTTCCCGCTCGGAGTAGTCGAGGAGCTCGTCGAAGCGTTGCTCGAGCTCGTCCACGCCGTAGCGAGTGGCAAGCTCGCCCATCCCGCGCTCGGCAATACGGCACGCCGCTTCCTGCGCGTGCAGATCGCCGATGACCGTGTCGGGTACCCTGACATTGCGCGCGATCATTTTGAACAAAGTGTCGTTCGGCACGCCACGGTCGTAGAGCTTGACTACGGGAATTTGCAGGCCTTCCTGGAACACCTCGGTCGAGTCGGCTGCACTCGATCCGGGCACGCGTCCGCCCATGTCATTGTGATGTGCTACCAGGACTGCGTAGCCGAGCAGATGCTCGCGCACGAACACGGGCTTGAACATGAAGATGTCGGGCAGATGCATGCCGCCCTGATACGGATCATTCAGGATCACGACATCTCCGGCGGCCAAGGTGTCGCCGAACTCGGTGCGCACCGCGTCCATTGCGTCCGGGATCGACCCCAGGTGCAGCGGCAGGCTCAATCCCTGGGCGATCATACGGCCTTGCCTGTCGCAAAACGCGCTCGACATGTCCATCGTGTCCTTCATGATCGACGAATAGGCGATACGCACGACGGTGAGCACCATCTCATCGACCACCGAGCCGATGGCGTTCTTGACGAGCTCGAGGCGCACCGGGTCATGCGCCATACTTTTTCTCCAGCTCGCGAATTTCCGGCAGTCCGGCTATGTTCCAGAACTCCTCGAAGCTCACCATACGATCCCACACGGTCAGTGAGTTGCCGGTCGCTTTGATTTCGCGCAGGACTTCCTGCATGGTCTTGCACGCCGCCATGAGGGCATGGACATAAAAACACGCCGTCTTGAATCCCATCGCCTCGAGCTCGGCAACCGGCAGCCGCGGCACCATCCCGCTGGGCGAATGGTTGAACACCAGCGGAATGCGGCCGCGGAAGCGCTCGGCGATCGCCTTGATTTCGTCGAGCGACTCGCGCATTTCGAGCCACAGCATGTCGGCGCCGGCTTTTATGTACGCCTCGCCGCGCTCGAGCGCCTTGTCCAGCCCTTCGACCAGCAGCGCGTCGCAACGCGCGATGATGACGAAGTCGGGGTCGCGCCGCGCCTCGAGCGCCGCCCGGATCTTCTGCACCATTTCCTCGGCCGGGATCAACTTCTTGCCGAACATATGGCCGCAGCGCTTGGGCCAGACCTGGTCTTCGATGTGGATGCCGGCAACGCCCGCGCGCTCGAACTCGCGCACGGTGCGGCGGGCATTGATCGCGTTGCCGTAACCGTTATCGGCATCGACGACGATGGGGATCTCGATGGCCTCGGCAATGTAACGGGCATTCCTCACCATCTCTTCCATGGTGACGAGCCCGACGTCGGGATAGCCGCGGCACATCGAAACGCCCGCGCCGGTCACCACGCACATTGGATAGCCGGCCTGCTCGACGATGCGCGCGCTCAATGCGTCGTGCGCGCCGCCGCCCACTACGATACGCTCCCCCGCCAGAAGTTTTCTCAGTTTAGCTCCAGGACTCATCGCTCCTCCTCTTTGACGCCGTTGAACACCGGTCCTTCCCGCAGCGCTTTCTTTCGGACACCGAACAGCCACGCCGCGCCTTGCAGCAACGCGAGCAGCACGATGGCCCCGATGAAAACCTGCGAGATCGCGCCCTGCAGGAAAATACCATAATCGCCGTCGGAGATCACCAGCGCGCGGCGCAGGTTCACCTCCATGCGGTCTCCGAGCACCACCGCCAGCAGCAGCGGCGCGACGTCGAAATCGAACTTGCGCAGGATGTAGCCGAGCACGCCGAATGCAGCCATGATGAATATATCGAGCGGCCTGGCGCTCACGCTGTAAATGCCGACAACGCATATCAGCAGCACGACGGGCGCTAGATAAACGTAGGGAATGCGCAGCAGGTTCACAAAAATCCCGACCATCGGCAGGTTGAGCACG
>JACPTJ010000394.1 GCA_016192835.1 Betaproteobacteria bacterium | reverse complement strand
CGGTCGGGTAATGGCGCGGCGAGAGCACGCGGTACGGCCGCCTGGCGCGCACTTCTATGGTACCGAAGCCCACGCCGGTCAAACGCTTGATGTAGCGCTCAAGCGGCATGGCTCCGGTCAGGCAGAGCGCGCGCAGCCGCGCATCGTTTTTCAGGTGCTCAGGCATGGGCGATTCGCATACCGGGTCGGAGAGGATCAGCCGGCCGTGCGGCTTCAACACCCTGAACATCTCCGACAGCGCGCGCTCCAGATCGCGGTCGTGAAAGATATTGAACAGACAGTTCTGCGCCGCGACGTCAACCGAGGAATCGGCGACCGGAAGAGCCAGCGCGTCGCCCTTGCGCAGATCGACGAAAGAGGACCTGAACCACGGGTTCTGCAGCTCAGCCTCGCGCAGGTTTTCACGACAGGCCGCGAGCATTTCATCGACGACATCGAGGCCGATCACGCCACCCGCGCGGCGCGAAAAATAGGCGAACTGCAGCACTTCCATTCCGCCGCCGACGCCGACATAGAGTATGGCCGGGTTGTTGACGAGATCGCGCGGGTTGACCGTGCTTCCGCACCCATAATTCATGGCGAGCATCGGCTTGGGGATCGCCAGCTCGGGCAACTGCCAGACGGGCGTGGTCGTGCAGCACAGACCCTGCTGCGGATTGAGCGCGGCTTCCTTGTAGACATCATGCGTTGTAGATAGGTAGGAAGTATCCATGTTCGCTCCATATCAATCCAAAGGGGAAAAACCGAGCAAGGCGTAAGTCAGCGCGCCGATCGCTGCGGCAACCGGCAATGTCAGCAGCCAGGAAGCCAGAATGCCGCCCATGACGCTTTTGTCTGCGGAGCCGTTCGCGAGGCCGATACCGCCGATCGCACCCACGGCTACGTGGGTGGTCGAGACCGGCAGACCGAAGCGGCTCGCGACAATCACCAGCAATCCGGTGACCACATTCGCCGCAAGCGCTTGCCCGTCGTTCATGCGGGCGATTTTCCCGCTCAGCGTGATGGCGACCTTCCTGGCGTTGAGCAGCCCGCCAAGCGCCATGGCCGTCGCGATCGCCAGCATGCCAAGCTGGATGTGCAAGGCGTCGACGATCAGCAGCAGGCCGACGATTTTCGGCGTGTCGTTGAAACCTCTCGCGAAGCTGACGGTGCCGGCGCTGAGATAGTGAAGCCCGTTGACCAGCGATTGACCGGTGATGCCGAGCAGCCTGCCGCCGTATTTTTCCACGCAGTCCATGCGTGTGCCGACGGTCATGTCGACACCCGCCGTTCCAGGGGCGCACAGGGTGTAATGTTGCAGCGCTGCGTGGTACTGCAGTTGCCGAATCGGGATGAATTGTTGCGCGCCCACGCAGATGCAGCTTTCCCGCCTGATGCCGAGCCTGCCGGCAAGCGTGCGCAGCCCCCGGTAGCACGGGATGGTCACCAATACCGCGAGCACGGGGCTCACCAGAAGCGGGGCGAAAAAGCCGGTGCCCAGATGGGCAAGGTTCAACTGTGACCCCGCCGCGAGCAGCCCGGTTCCGGCCAGAGCCCCCGTCAACGCATGGGTCGTGGAGACGGGAAATCCCAGCAACGTGGCGAGCAAAACCGTCGCGCCCGCGCCGGCGGCCACGGACAACAGGAAGCCGGGCGAAGCCGCCACTGCGGCCGGCACCAGGCCCTTGCCCGAAAACGCCTGCACCAGCGCCTCGGCGAAGTATACCGAGCAGAGCGCGCCCGCGAACGTCGTGACGGTGGCCAGCGCCAGCGCACTCCGGTAGCTGGCCGTATCGCTGCCAAACAGGGTCGCTACGCCCTTGAAGTTATCGTTCGCGCCGTTGGCGTAGGCGACGAACAACACGGTCAGGAAAAGCAGCGCCGTTACGAGCATGGTTGCGGCTTTTGATCAATCATGGTTCAGGCGCCGAGCGCGCCGCCGCAGCTCGATCCCTGGCCCGCGGTACAGCCGTAACAGTGGTCGGCAACCACGATTCCGTTGCCGGTCAGATCGCGGCCGATCAATTCACGCAAATGCACCCGCAACCGGCCTTGATAGGCGAGCGGCAAGCCCAGCATCTGATTGAAATCGCAGTCGTAGACGTAGCCGCGCCAGTCGACGCTCACCAGGTTGCGGCACATCACGTTGTCGAGATTGGCGGGCTGGTAGGCATTTTTCAGCACATCCATGTAATGCTCGAACTGGCCTTTCGAAATCAGCATGCTGCCGAAGCGCTGGATCGGCATGTTGGTCAGTACATACAGTTCGTTGAAAACGAGGCCGTAACGTTGGCCGAGGTGGGTGCGATAGTCGGCTTCGAGCTGACCCTGTGCCGGCGGCAGCACCGCTCCCTGTGGGTTGTAGACCAAGGCGAGCTTGAGCCCCGAATCCGGCTTTCCGTAGCCGAGGCCGTTGAGTGTTTGCAACGCGCGAATGCTCGCGTCGAACACGCCTTTGCCGCGCTGGCGATCGACGTTTTCCTCGAGATAGCACGGCAGTGATGCAATGATCTCGACTCGCTGGGCGGCGAGAAACCGCGCCAGATCCTCCTGTCCCGGCTGCTCGAGGATGGTCAGGTTGCAGCGGTCCATGACATGCACACCGAGATCGCACGCCGCGCGTACCAAGTCGCGGAAATGCGGATTCAGCTCCGGCGCGCCGCCGGTGACGTCCAGCTTGCCGACGTGCGACGCCTGAACGAACGCGAGTACGTCGTTGATGGTTTCAAGCGACATCATCTCGGTGCGGGTCGGCCCCGCGTTGACGTGGCAATGCACGCACGACTGGTTGCATTTGTAGCCGAGATTGACCTGCAAGGTCTCGAGCCGCTTGCGCTGGATGGCAGGGAATTCAGATTGCCGCATCAGCGGCAGCGTGGCGTGCATTGAAGGTTTTCCTATTTGTTGGACCGGACCAGGGCGTGCGAGGCACTGGCTTAACTTAGCATAACGAGACGACGGCGAGGGCGCGGCATTATCTGATCCCCATGGCGCGGTCCAGTGAGACCGGGCCTGCGCCGCGGCCGATCAGATAGAGCATCAGCGCGGCCCATGACAGGTGGGTGGGCCAGGCATCGGGGTACACGAAGATCTGGATCACTGCGGTCATTCCGAGCAGCGCGAGCGCCGAGAGCCGCGTGAAGAGGCCCAATACCAGCAGGATCGGGAACAGGTGCTCGGCGTAGGCCGCCATGTGCGCCGCGAATTCCGGCGGCAGCAGCGGCACTTTGTACTCCTCGCGAAACAGCGTATAGGCGCTGTCCGTGACGCCCAGCAAGCCTTCCACCTTGGTTCTGCCTGAGAGAAAGAAAATCGCGGCCACGGCCACGCGCGCGGCGAGAGCAAGCAGCCCGTGGCTGATGAGGTTGGTCAGCCGGCCGGCGATTCCGTTCCAGGCGCCGCGCAGCCCTGCGGCGGGCGCGTCGGTAGCGGTTGCAGTGGCTTGATTCATGGGTGCTCCTCCTTGGACTGCGGGTGGAAGCTTATGCCGCGGAAGGCGCCGGCGGCGAGCAGCGTGGACATTAGTCGCGCGAGGTCCGCATTTCCTTGCACTGCGAGCGCGGCTTGCGCCGCTGCAACAACCGTACTGCCGGCGGCGCAGGCATCGAGAAACGCGCAACCCGCGGCGTCGATCGCGATCCACTCGACCGCGTCGCGCGGTCGCGTCAGCAGCGCGCCCTCAGGCCGCCAGTCGAGGCTGTCATCCAGCGCTCCGCCGCTGCGGTTGCGCGACCAGATGGTATAGATCGGCGCATCGGGAAACCACATCCAGCGCGCCGCCGGATGCGGATGCAGCACCGTACCGCCGAGCGCCTCGGGCGCGGCTCCGGCGACGGCGGCGGGATCGAGCACGTCTGCATCGGGTGCAGCGTGCGCCTCGGTCCAGTAACGATCGAGCCGCGCGACGCCGGGCAGGTAGGGCAGCTCAGTGGCCGGTTCGAAGCGCGCCAGGAAGTCGGCGAATGCGGCGCCGTAGCGCAGCAGCGTCGGGTCGGCCGGCAGCGCGTCGCGGACATGGATTGCGGCGGCGGCGCGCAACCACTCCTCGCCGACGAGTCGTGTCACCGCGGGGAAGTTGGCTTGCAGCGCGTCGATGCAGCCTTTCATGACGGTGTTGCGGTAGACGGCAAAGGCCGGCTGCGCCGCCAGCGCAGCCATTTCGGGCGGCATCGTTGTTACGAGTCTGCCTGCGGGCGCAAGCAGCGCGTGCGCGAAATCGTCCTGGAAGCGGGCGAGCGCGCCGGGCACAAGACTACTCATCATGCTGGCGGCCATCAGGCAGCGCGGGCGAGCGGCAATCGCAGCACAGCTGCGGCGCGCTGACGCTTGGCAAATAGCGTGGCGAAGTCGGGCAGATTGTCGTCGCGCTCGATCAGCGTCGGGCGCGCGCCTATCCTCGCGATCAGGCGCGCATAGAGCGCCCAGACTTCGGGGGCGACCGGCGCGTCGTGGGAATCGACCAGCAGCGCCGCACCCAGATTCGGATCCGGCGTGTGGCCGGCGAGGTGAATTTCCATCACCGGCTCGCCGGGAAATGCGTCGATGTAGGCGTCGGCTGAGTAGCCCAGGTTGCGCGCACTCACGTACACGTTGTTGACGTCGAGCAGCAGCCCGCAGCCGGTGCGGCGCGCGAGTTCAGTGAGGAAATCGATTTCGTCCCGGGCATGACCTTCGAGGTGCAGGTAGTGCGACGGATTTTCGATGGCGATGCGCCGTTGCAAAGTGTCCTGCGTGCGCGACACGTTGCCGGCGACGCGCGCAAGCGCCTCATCTGTGCGCGGGAAAGGCAACAGGTCGGGGTGATAGGCGCCGCGCCAGGTGGACCACGCGAGGTGCTCGGAAATCAGCGCGGGTTCGATGCGGCGCGCGAGTCCGGTCAGGCGCTTGAGATGCGCCGGGTCGGGTTCGGCATCCGCGGCGAGCGACAGAGCGACGCCGTGCAGCGAGATCGCATGGCGTGCGCGGATCGCTTCCAGCCACGCGAGGCGCGGGCCACCGGCGACCATGTAATTCTCGGGATGCACCTCGAACCACAATCCCGCCGCCGTGCAGGCGAGCGCCGCATCGTAGTGCTGCGGCTTCAGGCCGAGCCCGGCAGTAAGGATTGTGGTCATGCGTCGAGGTTCCTGACTCAGGGTGCGCGTTAGCCCATCATGCCCTTCGGCGTCTTCATCGTGACGCAGGTCCCCTTGGGAACGTGTTTCCACGCATTGCCCTGGTAATCCACCTTCGATGTTCCTGCGCACGTTGTGCCCGGGCCGGCGGCGCAGTCGTTCTTGCCGGCGAGCGAGACGCCGTAGCATTTTTCCAACGCGGCTTCACCGCCCATTTTCTTGTCCTGCGCGAGGGCGGTGCCGGAAGCAAGCGCGGCGAGGGTGAGGGCGGTGATGGCGACGTTACGTGATTTCATGGTCAAGTTCCTTTAAGTGGTTTGGATTCGCCGCACGCCCAAACCGGGATTGCCCCGGAGTGTGCGGTCCGAGGTTAATTCGCATCAAACTGGCGAAAGGTTACAGCGTCGTGCAATATTCGCTCCGGCAGGGTTTTTTTCGCCCGGCTGTAACCGAACGCTTCTAAACGACGAATAAGGAGAGAAGGCCGCGTGAGCGCAAGCGAAGACCGGCTCAGGGATCTGCTGGTCCAGGGGCTGGCCGGTGACACGGCAACCTATCACGCGTTCCTGAAGGAGTTGAGCGCGCATTTGCGTGCCTTCCTCAGGGGGCGGCTCCCCCGCTTGCCGGACGAAGTAGAGGACCTCGTGCAGGAAACATTGTTGGCGGTCCACAACCAGCGCCATACCTACGATGCCGGTCAGCCGCTGACCGCATGGATCCACGCGATCGCGCGCTACAAACTGGTCGACCTGCTGCGCCGGCGCGCGGGTCGCGACGCACTCAACGACCCGCTGGACGATGAGCTCGAAGTTTTTGCGGCCTCTGACACCGAGGCGGACGATGCGCGGCGCGATCTCGTCACGCTGCTGAACCGGCTTCCGGATCGCCAGCGGCTGCCTATCATTCATATGAAACTGGAGGGGCGGTCGGTGGTCGAGGCGGCGCGGATGACCGGGATATCGGAAGCGGCAGTCAAGGTGGGCGTGCACCGCGGGCTTAAGGCGCTCGCGGCGATGATTCGCGGCGAATGATGAAAACCGATGAACTGATCACGATGCTCGCCCGCGGCGCGGACGCCGCCGAGCCGCATGCGCTGCAGCGCCGCTACGTGATCGCGCTGGGCTGGGGCGCGTTCGGCACTACGCTGTTGATGGCGATCGTGCTTGGCGTGCGGCCGGATATTGCGGAGGCAGCACGGCTGCCGATGTTCTGGATGAAGCTGGCGTTTCCCGCTGCTCTACTTGCCGGCGCGTTGCTCGCAACCGTTCGACTGTCGCGTCCGGGCATGCGGCTCGGCCGCGTGCCAGCCGCAATTGCCGCACCGGTACTGGCGATATGGCTGTTCGCGGCCATCGTGCTGCTGGGCGCGGCGCCGGCGGAACGACCGACACTTTTCTTCGGTGATACCTGGGTGTACTGTCCGTTCATTATCGCGGCCCTGTCCGTGCCGCTGTTCGGCGCGTTGATGTGGGCAATGAAGGGGCTTGCACCGACGCGGCTCGCGCTGGCCGGAGCCTCTGCCGGGCTGCTCGCGGGGGCGGGCAGCGCGCTTATTTACTCTCTGCACTGCACTGAGATGGCTGTGCCCTTCCTCGGCTTCTGGTATGTGCTTGGCATGTCGATCCCGGCCGCAGTCGGTGCGGCGATCGGGCCGTCGGTGCTGCGCTGGTAAGGCACGTTTCCCTGAATTAAAAACGGCCCCGTGATTCGAGGCCGTTGAAATCGAAGAGCCGGTTGCGTATGGCGCTCAGCCCCCCGATATGTGTGCCGCCGGATGGCGGACGAAGACCCTGGTCTGCCCTGCCGCAAAGTCCGTCGGCGCGATCGCTTTGAGCGGGATATCGGCCTCGCCGAAGGTGTCAGCTTTCCACGTAAAGCTTTGCCCCTTGTCGTTTTTGATGACCAGGACTTCGCCGCGCTCGGAGTTGACGTATTTCGTCGAGGCGGTGATGTTTACTACCGTCTTGTAAATGTCTCCCCGCGTCTCCGCCTGGATGCTGGCCACACGTTCTTCGAGGTACCGGGCCTGGGCCGGCAGGATTACAACATTGCTGTCACCCGCGCCGGCCAGGTTGGCTTGCGCGCCCAACAGTCCACCTGCGATCAAAATTGCAATATGACGTTTCAACATGATAGTTCTCCTAAAAAAAGAAAGTTAAGCACGCCCCATTCGCGGTTGTTCATGATGGCTTGGCGGGTGTTTCCGCGGGCCGCATGGAGGCGGTTGCCTGAAACCGTGAGGACCGGATCGATGGGGATTCGACCCGGGAAAAATCTCCCGTACCGGTAGCCACTATTGAGATAGACCGTTGTGGCGCGCTAAACCTTACACGCCCATCCGTGTGGCGCGCTCGAGGCTTTGCCCGGACTGATGCGCTGAAGGGTGACTCGGTTCAGTCCCAGTGCAGATTTTTGTAATTGAATCCGGTACCAATGGTGGGCTTGACGATCTGAAAGTACGGGGATATATCGAAGTCCCGTGGCGCGAACAGGCTGTGATGGCGGATGTGCAGAATTTCCTGCACGCAGTCGTCACAATCGGGCCGCGGCGCCGGGCGCGTCTCAACGCGCGGCAGAATCGGATAGTGTACCGATTGAAACAGCTGCGCGATCAGCGTCGAGCAAATGGCGCGCGTCGGCTCCCCGCTCCCCAACGCGAGCATGCGCCGCCGCCAGCGCACCGGAACCGGAGGCGTGGGGAGCAGGTAGCGTGCGAGGTCGATGACGTTTTTCAAGTCGTATTGCTGTCCGATGCGCGCGAGGGCGGCCTCGATGATTCGTTCGCGGTCAGATTCGGTCAAACCCACGGGCCGGCAGATGCGAGTGTGGAAATCGGCATAACGGCCGAGCGGCACGACGCAGACGCCGCGCAGCAGGTCGGCCTCGAGCAGCACCGGCGGATCGGGGTCCGCGGGGTTGCCGGCGATACTGTCCCCAATGTAGAACGCCGCATGCGACCAGGTTGACTGGGTCAGATACTTGATCGCCGTGCTGATGCGGCGGTTGCCCTCGACGAGCAGGATATCGCACGGCTGTAGCGTACGTCGCATCTGCTCAGGGCTGCTCGTCGCTAGCGGCTGATAGCCCGGACTCGGCTGGTCGAGATAACGCGCGATCGCGCGGCCGATGATTTCAAACAAGTTGCTCAACATTGTGATGGAGGGCGACGACCGATCCCGGCGTCATATTAGCGCCGGGAGACCCCGGTTTTCCCGTAAATTTCAGAAGCAGGATTGAACGCCAGCCAGGCAAACGCGAAATGCACGCCGCTGTCCACCGGCTTCAAACGGGCCCCTTTCGACGGGCCCGCAACGGCGCGTCCAAAGATGTCCCATTCAGAACCCGTTTCGCGATCTACGATGCGACCGTCGCGGCGCTCGAACGAGAGAACCCGCCCGTTTTGTCTGCGGCTGTACGCCGCTGCCGCGGGTACGCGGCGTAGCCAGTATGCCGTCGATTTTACGTGTGATATTTATAGAAGCCGTCCCATCCCTGTTCGTAATTGCAGAGCCAACCTTTACTTCACCGAAAGT
>JACPTJ010000525.1 GCA_016192835.1 Betaproteobacteria bacterium | reverse complement strand
GCTGCAGCTGCCGCGCCGCAGTCAGCGCGAGACGCGTGCCGGAGGCGCCCAGCGGAGGGCCGACCGCACTCGCGCCGCCGTTCGGATTGACGCGCTTGTCGTCGAACGCGACGCCGAGCCCTTTGAGGCACGCCAGCACCTGCGTCGCGAACGCCTCGTTGATCTCGATGATATCCATGTCGTTGATGCTGAGGCCGGCCCTCGCGAGCGCTTTCTTCGAAGCCGCCACCGGGCCGATGCCCATGATGTTCGGCCGCACGCCCGCGGCGGCACTTGCCACGACACGCGCAATTGGCTTCGCGCCGGCTTTCTCGCCCGCCTTGAGACTGGCGACGATCATCGCCGCCGCGCCGTCATTGACGCCCGACGCGTTGCCGGCCGTGACGATGCCGCCCTCGTAGAGCGGTTTCATTTTTGCGAGCGCTTCGAGATTGGAGTCAGGCCGCGGATGTTCATCGTCGGCAACCGGCGGCACCGGCCCTTTGCGCGTCGGCGGCAGCTCGAACGGCGCAATTTCGCCGGCGAAAAAACCCCCGCCTTTCGCGATCGCGTATTTTTGCTGGGAACCGAGCGCGAAAATATCCGCCTCCCCGCGCTTGATGTCGTACTCGCGGGCCAGCGTATCGGCCGTCTGCGGCATCTGGTCGTCGCCGAATTGCTTGGTCAGCTTGGGATTGGAAAAACGCGGGCCGATCGTACTGTCGAAAAAGCGCATATCGCGCCCGAACGGATTTTCGGTCTTGCCGATCACGAACGGCGCGCGGCTCATGCTCTCGACACCGCCCACCATGAATACTTCGCCTTCATCGGAGGTAATCGCGTGCGCGGCGTGCACCAACGCACCCAGGCCGCTCGCGCAGTTGCGCTGCAGGACCGTGCCGGGCACTTCGATCGGCAGACCCGCCACGAGGCCCGCGTGGCGCGCCACGCAGCGGCTGTCCTCGCCGGCCTGGTTGGCGCAGCCGACCACGATGTCTTCGATCTGCTCGGCTTTGAATGCGCTCCTGGCCATCACCGCCTTGATCGCACCGGCGAGCAGATCATCGGGACGGACCTTGGCGAGCACGCCCGCGTAGCGTCCGATCGGCGTGCGCAGACCTTCATAAATATAAGCATTCAGCATGATCGTTCCTTTCAAAAAAACCGTGATGGGTGATTAGTGATTGGTTAACAGTGATCATTGAGTATTACGTAACCGGATGACAGTTGTGCCCAACGCCATCGCCGTAGGGCGCGGATTCATCGCGCCTTCGGGGGTGATTGCGTCTGTTGTTCGGCGCGCTAAAGCCGCGCCCTACAGCCGTGCCCATCGGTAAGGTGTTGTTGTTGCGCCGGGGTGACGCGTCGATAATAGCCAATCACGAATCACCAGTCACGAATCACTAATCACGGTATCTTATGGTTCGGGCGTCAGCGCCGAGACGCCGAGCCTGGCGCGGCGCGTGAGCCAGATATTCGGGCGGTAACGCGGATCGCCATAAATGCGATTCATCGCCGACAGCACCTGATGAATCCGTGACACACCGAGCACGTCCGCGAACTTGAAGGGGCCGTTCGGATAGTTGAGGCCCAGCGTCACCGCTTTGTCGATGTCTGCCGGCGCCGCAGTGCGGCTTTGTGCGATCGAGCAGCCGATATTGACGATCATCGCCACGATGCGCTGCGCGATGAAGCCCGGGCTGTCGCGGCACACCGTGACCGGCACACCGTCGCTGGCGAGCAACCCGTGCGCCGCATCGCGGTAGGCCGGATCGGTCAGCGGCGTGCCCATGATGGTGCGGCGCTTGACGAGCGGGAACAGCGTATCGACTGCGACCGTGCGTTTCGGGTCGAGGCCCTGCTCCACCGCGCAGGTGGTCGCGTCGTCACCGATGGGCGTCACCAGGCACAGCGCTTTGGCGCCGGGCTTCGCGCCGGATTCAAGCGGCGCGCCGATTTTTTCGAGCAACTCGGTCAAGATCTTGTAGCCATACGGCTCCGCCGGGCTGACCCATACGCTGTCGGGGCGCGCGCCCGGCGCAGGCGCCTCGGGCGGTACGATCGCTTTCATCTCGGCATCGTAGTTATAAAAGCCGCGCTTGGTCTTGCGGCCCAGCACGCCGGCCTCATAGCGTGCCTGCATGATCAGGTTCGGCCGGTAGCGCGGCTCCTGGAAAAACTGCTCGTAGATCAGCACGGAGGCTGGCTGGGTGACGTCGAGGCCGGTCAGCTCCATCAACTCGAACGGTCCCATGCGGAAGCCGCCGACATCGCGCATCACGCGGTCGACGTCAACGAAATTGGAAATGCCTTCGTTCACCAGGTGCGAGGCTTCGAGCGTGAAACCGCGGCCGACCTGGTTGACGAGAAAGCCGGGCGCGTCGGTGCAGCGCACCGGCTCGCGCGTCATGCGCTTGCCGATTGCGACCAGCGCCTCGCACACCCATTCCTCGGTCTGCAGTCCGGAGATCACTTCGACCAGCCGCATCAGCGGCACCGGATTGAAGAAATGAAATCCGGCAAACCGCTGGGGCGTCTTGAGTTTGGCGGCGACCGTGGTC
>JACPTJ010000521.1 GCA_016192835.1 Betaproteobacteria bacterium | reverse complement strand
GCGATGCCGAACCGCTGCATGTCCGCGTACGCGCGCAGGTGCACGTCCCCCCCGAACATCCCCGCCCCCACCAGCGCGATCTTGATCGTCCCCTCTGCCATGCAACCCTCCTCAAGACAAAAAACATTCACCACAGAGAACACAGAGAACACAGAGAACACAGAGAACACAGAGAAAACCCTGGTTTCAATTGTAATTCCTCTGAGACCTCTGTGCTCTCTGTGGCAAATTTATGCTTTCCGTTTTTCGGGAGCGACCCACCGCGCGGCGGCAGGCTTGATCCTGCCCGCTTTCGCCCATTCGATGAGTTCGCGCTTGAGGATCTTGCCGCTGGCCGTCTGCGGGAATGCGTCGAGACAGATGAAATATTCCGGCATGTCGTATTTCGAAAGACCGTGCTCATTCAGATGTTCGAGCATCAAGTCCGCGTCGACCGCGGTGCCGTCGCGCGTAATGACCGCGAGGCAGACGCGCTCGCCGAGCCGCTCGTCGGCGATCGGAAACGCCGCGGCCTTGAGCACCGCCGGATGCTTGACGGTCAGATTCTCGATTTGCGCCGGGTAGATGTTATGGCCGCCGCGGATGATCAGGTCCTTCTTGCGGCCGACGATCTGCAGGTTGCCGCTGGCATCGCAGCGCCCGAGATCCCCGCTCATGAACCAGCCGCTCGCATTGAACGAGTTTTCGGTCGCCGCCTGGTTGTTGAAGTAACCGAGCATCAGCAACGCGCCGCGCGTGCCGATTTCGCCGATTTCGCCCTGTTTCGCCTCGCGGTCGGGGTTTTCCTGGTCCCACAGGCGCGTCTCGTAGCCATGGCAGGCGCGCCCGCAGGTTCCCGTGATGGTCGCGACGTCGTCGTCCGGCAGGGTGTATTGATGCGAGCCGTTCTCGGTCATGCCGTAGATGTTCTGCGGCTTGATTCCCATGTCGAGAAAGGCTTTCGCGGTCTGCGGCGGAATGACCGAGCCCGCCATGTAGAACATGCTGACTTTGCCCAGCCTGTCCATCCCGCGACGCTTCATGTCGGCGAGGATATCCATCGCGTGCGTCGGCACTCCCATCACGTAGGTCGCACCGGTCTCTACGATCCAGTCCAGCGGTTTCATGCCGGGCGGCAGATCGTTGACCACCAATTCGAAACCGGCAACCAGGCTTTGCTCGATCGCGACCGTCGCGATGTGATGCGACAGCGGGCTGTGGCTGAACAGTATGGTCTGGTCGTTGTGATGCCAGTCCCTGACCATCGCGCGCCCGTTGGCGAGCAGCGTGTTGTCCGAGTGCAGCACGCCTTTGGGCAGACCGGTGGTGCCGGATGTAAACGCCAGATAGACGATCTTGTCGGGATTGAGGTCGGGATCGGGAGCCGCATCCGCCGGGGGCGCCTTCCCGAGAGGCGGAAATGCGGCGCCGTCTCCGCCGGCATCGCCCGTAGTGCCGCCGGGTACAAGCCGGTAGACGCGTTTCATCGCCGGCAATGCGCGGGCTGCCGCAAACACGTCCGCGCGGTCGGCATCGGCGCCATATCCGGGCTGCGCGAACAGCACTGCGCTCTGGATGCGTTCGAGCAACTGCGCGATCTCGCCGACCGTGTAATTCTGGTGCAGCGACGGGTTGCACACGTAGCCGTGGCGCGAACAGGCGAGTTGCACCACCACCGCTTCGATACGGTTCGGCAGCCACACCGAAACGCGCTGGCCGCGTTTCAGGCCGGCGGCGTGCAGGTCGGCCGCAAGCGCATCGACCCACGCCAGCAGTTGCAACCACGTGATGCGGCGCGTGCTGTCGCGCAAAGCATAAGCACCCGGCCGCACCCGCGCGTGCCCGGCCAGCAGCGTATACATCGTGTCCGGGCGCCACGCGCCGCTCGCGTAATAACCGCGCGCGATCTGCGGGTCGTGCAGAGTCAGTAGCGTGCTCATTTCCAGACCACAGGCGGAACCGCCGATAAACGCCGATAAACGCGGATAACGTCAAAATCAGCAATTACCTGGCCCATCGGTTTTCTCGTTTCGTTTTTATCAGCGTTAATCTGCGTTTACCGGCGGTTACCGGTTTAATGTCCGAATTTGTCCGGATCGGGCCGGCGGGCCTGGGGAAATTATACCGCGAGCGCATTGGAGCCGCCGCCGGAAAATGGTAACATTGCGCCCGTTTCGCGCTTGCGGGCACGGGTGGTTAGCTCAGCGGTAGAGCACTGCTCTCACACAGCAGGGGTCGCTGGTTCGAACCCAGTACCACCCACCATTTGAATCAATGCATTACAACATACTCGATCCGACAATAACGTCACTGTGACTAGATTGACTCAGTGAGGTGGAGGAGGAAGCCGCACTTGACGCTGCCTTTTCATATAAAGAGCCACCGCGCCGTATCGCGGGCCATTCAGCTTCTCTACCAAGAAATGCTCAATGTCCTCAAAGATACCCAGCTTGCTGGTCCAATTGCCGTTCTCCAGTTGGTAGGCGGCGTGCGTCGGCAACGGAAGCCCAGTCGGCCCAGGAATCCCATAGAGTGCGATTTTCTCGATACCTGCTTCAAGTGATCCGTCGATGCATTTCTGATACCCACGCGCTTCGTACATGCGCACGAATGCGGCGATAGTCTCTTGCCTTGGAACACCATGTGGCCACATCCCCACTCCCCACGGATCGGGCCACCACTTCTTAGTGGTAAACCCTACGCTCCATGCAATGCAGTTGTACCGATTAGTGGCCGGACTCGTGTCGCTGTAGTCCGCACCCGTGAGGTTGGGGAAATCTTGTGGCGGCCAGCTACCAGGCATAGCCGCTAGCACGCCCCCAATTGAGCCAAAGATCGGCCATCGCTTTAAAATCACCTCGCGCCTCTTCCGTAACAGGGTCAGCGCCGGTAAGCATCTGGAGCGCGACGAACCACATATCCGGCTCGTCACCTTCCTGTTCCATCTGTCGAAAGATGAGAGTGATTGCCCTCGGCCCAATTGCGATGATTTGAAGATATGAACGGCACATCGCCATCTCTGTAATCGAAGATGTCGCCCCACGCTCCGCGCGCCATTTCAGAACGAGTTCCTGGAAGATGGCATCTTCCGATACCACTGTATATATGGGCGGACCTACGTTTATGAGCGTGCCGGCAAATGTGGAATATGTGCCTTGCGAAAGGCGCACTGTCTTTGCCGTAAATTCAAACTGTTTCCCGGAATCGGGATAGGTGGGAATCATATGCAATTCAGATTTCTCGCAAATCAACGGCGCCACGTTCGCACGAAATTGTTTTTGACGTGTTGTTACCAACATTTGCATGTTCATCTTATTGCACCTTTTTCCTCAGGTGATCCGGCACACTTACTACAGTGGCTATCGGAGTTACGTTCGTCTGATACATTGGGTTGCCTAGCGGATCGTAATGTCCAACGATTCGAACGGCCGAAACCACAGAAGCCTTCACTCTGAGCACGGCTCCATCCGAAAGCGTAATGTCACTCCAACGCTCGGTTGATTCTTCAACCTGCAACTCAACTCCTTCTGCTTTCCCACTCGGCAAATCAATCAGAACTTTGCGTTCAGCCATCTTGCTCCCCTTCGTCTGAGTTCCGATGCGTTAGAGTAACACCAACACCGGCGGCTATGGATACATTACCAAATCGTGCGACCAATCGTGAGTTCATGTGACCCTACTGAGACGTTTTTGTGTCATCACTGGTCCTATCTTGACCGTTTTCGTCACATCTACGCGAAACAGAATGGCGTAAGTTAATGATAACATGTGACTAATTCTGCAAGTAAACGACTCACACAGCAAGGGTCGCTGGTTCGAACGCAGTACCACCCACTAATAATCGAGTCCCTACATTTTTCCCTATGTGCAAGTATGAAATATGGGGTGCGATGAGGGGAATTCAGGCCTATAACCGCTGCTTTCGTTTCGATGATGCGCGGAATCACGTCGTATTGGCAGGCACTCCGAAGAGGGCAGTGCGTCAGTGGTATTCTTCAGCACTATGATAGCCGCAATCACGGGGAGGAGAACCCATGCGAACCTCGAAAGCACCGCTTTGGCTTGCTTTGCTCGCACTGCTGGCGTGCCCGCTCCCGGTTTTGGCTCAGAAGTACCCCGAGAAGAGCATCCGGCTGTTGGTAGGGTTTTCAACCGGCGCTCCCTACATTCTGGCACTCCTCATCTCGGATAAGCTGCGCGAGTCGCTTGGACAGTCGGTCGTGCCTGATTTCAGGCCGGGGGCCGCAGGAAACATCGCCACCGAGGTGGTGGCCAAAGCGCCCCCTGACGGCTATACGCTGTTGTTGACGGCTTCGACGATCGCCATCAGTCCCAACCTCTCCCCGAAGCTGGGTTATGACACGTTCCGGGACTTCGCGCCGATCACGCTGCTGGCAACGGTGCCCACCGTGATTGTCGTTCATCCTTCGGTGCCGGCGAAAAACCTCGACGAATTGGTGAAGCTGGCGAAAGCGCACCCCGGCAAGCTGAACTTCGGCTCCGGCGGCATCGGAACGAGCAACCACCTGGGAAGCGAACTTTTCAAGACGCTGACCAAGATCAATATCGTCCACGTGCCGTACAAGGGCGCTGCCATTGCTTTGACGGCCATGTTGAGCGGCGAAGTTGACATGGTGACGTCGACCATTCCCGCGACCATTCCGCTGGTCAATTCCGGCAGGATTCGAGCGCTGGCCGTGCTGGCGCCGAAGCGCGTGGCCTCGCTGTCGAAAGTGCCAACCTCAGCCGAAGCCGGCATGCCGGAGCTGGTCGTGATTTCCTGGTATGGCCTGGTCGCACCGGCGGGCATCAACCCTGCCATCATCGAGCACTTGAACGCCGAAGTCGTCAAGCTCATGAATGCGCCCGAAGTCAAAAGCAAACTCGCCCAGGTCGAGCTTGATGCGTCCACCAGCACGCCGGCTGACTTCGCAAAGTTCGTGCGCGCAGAATATGAAAAGTGGGGACGAGTCATCAAAGAGGCCAATATTCGCCTCCAGCAATAGAAGGACAGGGGTGTATGCCGGTCACTCCCACGCCGCTAACGAGGCAACGGTCAACTGTTTACGCGTGCGCGGCAGCAAGCAGGAGATCCGCTCCTTTCTCTCCAATCGCAATCGCCGCAATATTGGTATTCGAAGAAGGAATCGTCGGACATATCGAAGAATCGATCACGCGCAGGTTGGCGACGCCGCACACGCGAAGTTGCGGATCCACGACTGCGGATGAATCGATACCCATCTTGCAAGTCCCAACCATGTGCCATGCGGTCTGAATGGTGTTTCGCATATAGTCGAGCAGGCCCGCATCATCCAGCACCTCCGGCCCGGGCCGCGTTTCGCGCACGATAAACGGCTTGAGCGCGGGCATCTGCGCCACGCGCCGGGCAACGCGCAGGCCGTCCAGGAACAACTGCGCATCGGCTTCATGAAAAAAATATTTCGGATCCATGGTGGCCTGCTGCAACGGGTCTGGGGATTGGATATGAGCGGTCCCGATGGAGCGGACGCTGTGACGGCCAGCGGCGGTAAGACGATTCGCAACAACACAGCCGGCGGAACCCGATCCGACTACGACATAATCGTATTCCGCGTTTTCAGGAAGGGAAGAAACATACACCTGAGATCTCCTCCGTTGCGCCGGCGTGCGTCACGCTCGGGCACGGCGTTCCCGATACACCGGTTCACATGGAGATGTAATCGCCCTTGCCGGGAATCACGTTCCTGATGCCTCCGCGGGGGTTATCCACGTCACCGCTGCGGCGCGGTATCAAGTGAAAGTGGCAATGCAGGATGGTTTGTCCGGCCACCGCCCCGATGTTTAGGCCGATATTGAATCCCGCGACGGACGTATCCTCGGACTGCACCAGCTCGCGCACGCGCTGGATCAACTCGTGGCACGCCAATAACTCGTCGTTGGTCAGGCTAAAGTAGTCGCTGACGTGGCGCCTCGGGATCACGAGCATATGCAGGCGCGTGACCGGGAATCCATCGCGGATCGCATAAGCAAGCTCGTTCTTGGCGATCGTCCGCTCCGGGGGCATCGGACAGAAAAAGCAGCTTTCAAAATCCTGCGTCATGGGCGGCTCCTGACGCAAGAATAGCATTTTTTCGGCGCGGCAGGATGCGGATTACCCATTCATGGCCGGTTTCACATCCCCAATATCCGTCCGATTTCAGCAATGTATCGGCTACCCTTCAACCCCTCAGCCACTGCCGTGTCCAACGCGTTCTCGAAAACGTCCCGGATGCTGTGCAGTCCATCCCTCACCCAGTGGTGCCTGCGCACCGGCGAGTTGAGCACGTTTCTCAGCGTCTCCACTTCGTCCCGCAGACGCTGGATGTCGCTTGAATCGCCGGAGACCTTCTGCAGATCCTGCTCCAGCGCCGCGATGAGTTTAGCCGCCTCTTCCAGGTTGATTTCCTGCACATCGTGCTCTTTGCTGGTAGCCATTACGGGCCCTCCGTCAATCCAGTTGACCAACGTGGAATACAGTTTAACCCAACAGACCGGTATTAGTTTGGGTCAGCCACCGGCTGCACGTTTTGGTTGGTCAATGCAGCCAATCCGGCGATGGTCGCGGAAATGAACTTCATGTTCGGGGTATCGCTAGCACACCGGACAATGCCCGGCGATGACTTCGCGCCACAGTTCCGTTGCGCTTCCCAGGTGCGCGCGCACGATCTGTTCGGCACGAGCCTCAACCGTTTCAATCGATACAGCGTCCGCAAGACGGAGTCGGATGTCGGCAACTTCAGGCTCGCTCACCGGTGAACCGATGCAGCTCAGTAGATAGCAACGGGCTTCCGCAACGCCCGGGATCTCGCGTACCAGGGCGTGGGCCATGCGGTCGCCGAGCAGGTTGTAAATCTTTCCGGTGTGCGTGACCGGATTTTTGCCCGCCGCGGCCTCGAGGCTCATCGGGCGATAGGGCGTGATCAGGCCGTTGACACGGTTGCCCCGTCCGACTTGTCCATCGTCCCCCGCTTCGGCAGACAGGCCCGTGACCGTCAGGTAGATGCTTTCGGCAGTATCGCCGTCCGCGGTATTGACGTTGACCTCGATGTTCCCGCCTACCACTTCGGCCGCTGCGCTCGTCGCAAGGGAACGCACGCTTTCTTTTTTGCCGTAATAGTCAGCCAGATCCCGGACGTAACGGCCGACGAAAGCGCATGCAACCGTGATCTTCAGCGTGTCACCGCTGCGCAAACCGAGCACCTTCAGATCGTCGCCGATCTCGGGGTGATCACGTTTGGTATCCGCGGATCCCAAACGGCGTTCGACAGCCAGCACCGCGCGCTCGAGCCGGTCGAGCGGCGCGAAGCCAACGCCGTATGATGTGTCGTTGGCGAGCGGTATGCCGCTCACGCTCTGGCGCAGAAACAAAGCCGCGAGATCCGATGAGGTCTCGCGGATCCGCGGAATGATACGTACGTCGCGCGGTTCGAGGTTGGACACGTTGGCCGCGAGCCACTCACGGGAGAACTCCATGACCAACGCCTCGACCGGCACATTGACGCCGCGGAAGCGCCGGGTAGCGCGGCCGGCCAGCGTGATTTCGATCGGCTTGAGAACTTTGCCGCCGCCAAACGCCGGCCTCGCCGCACCGCCCAGCAGCAACGCCTTGTCGATGTTGTGGTGGAGGATCGCGCCGAAGTGCTCCAGGTAGTAGCGCGACAGGCCGATGCTCGCCGACTCCGCGAGCGAATCGCAAAGTGTATCCGGGTGACCGTGGCCTTTGCGCTCCACGATCTCGATCGGCAGATCGTCAGGTGACGGCGAGCTCAGGCGTGAAACGCGAAGTTGCATAACGATTGGCCAACCTGATACACCCCATCTCAGCCGCGTCCGCGGCTAATCAACTAATCAACCAATTACAGTTTAGGACGTGCCTTTGCCGGCCCGTTGACCGAGATCAACCGTTTGCCTCATTTTCCGCAACGAGCGCCATGAGCCGCTGCGCGTTGAACGGCGCGTGGCAGTGCGCGTCGTTGTCGAAGTACACGTGCACGCCGCGCCCCTCGCCCATCCAGCGCCGCACCTTCCGCGCCCACGCGCGCAACTCGGACTCGGAATAGCACGAGGCATAAGTGACATCGTGGCCGTGCAAGCGCACGTAAACCAGATCGGTTGTGACCGCATCCCACATCGGCCAGTCTGCGGCGTCGGACTGGCAGACGGCGATGTCGTGGTTGCGCAAACACGCGGCGACCTCGTCATCGAACCAGGACGCGTGGCGAAATTCGATCGCGTGCCGCACGCGCCAGTGGCGCAGCGCCCGAGCGAAGCCTTCCAGCCGCTCCAGGTTGCGGTGGAAATTGCTCGGCAGCTGCCACACGACCACGGCAAGCTTTGCGCCAAGACCTGAGGCGCGCTCCCGCTCGAGCCGGATCGAGGGCAACGGATCGTTGAGCTTCTTGTTGTGGGTCAGATAGCGGTTTGCCTTGATGGCGAAGCGGAACTTTGCGGGGGTCTCCTCGCGCCAGCGGCGGAAAGTCTCGACAGTCTGCAACCGGTAGAACGTCGCGTTCACTTCGATCGCGCTGAACTTCACCGCGCAGAAGCGCAACCATTGCTTCGCCGGCAGGCCTTCATAAAAAGGCCCGCGCCACGAATCGTAGTTCCAGCCGCTCGTTCCGATGTAGGCTTGAGCTGCCATGGGAAAAGGATGCCCCCGGCGCCGGCGATGGGCTTTGACGCACGTCAATAGCCGCAGCGGTCGAGCGCCATATTATCGACTATTGTCACCCGCGGCTGGTTCGTCCTGCCCCTGAAGGCACCGACGAAGATCCAGGGTTGCTTTGGAGCTTCATGGAAGCGTACGAGCAAGCGACGCGAGGGGCCCGTGAAGACCGTGGAATGTGTCGAATTCATGCAGGAAGCGCTGCCCGAGCTCGGATTGCGCTGGGCCGGGTTTCGCAAAGTGCGGGGGCTCGTCTGCAAGCGCCTCGGAAAGCGCTTCGCAGAACTCGGACTGGCCGATCTTGCCGCCTACCGCGCGTATGTGGCGCTCCATCCCCCCGAATGGCACAAGCTCGAAGAGATGTGCCGTATCCCGATTTCGCGCTTCTATCGCGATCGCGCCGTGTTCGCATCGCTCGAACGCGATGTGCTACCGGCCCTGGCGGCCGAGGCCGTCGCGCAGGATCGCCACGAGCTACGGTGCTGGAGCGCGTGCTGCGCGTCGGGCGAAGAGCCGTACACGCTTTCCATCTTGTGGCACGTGCGCCTCGCCCCGGCTTTGCCCGGACTCACGCTACGCATAGTCGCAACTGACATCGATCCGGCCATGCTCCGCCGCGCGCGCATAGGTTGCTACCTGGCGAGCAGCACCAAGGAACTGCCGGAAGACCTGATGCGCGCAGCATTCGATCGCAGCGGCGAACAATATTGCGTCCGCACCGCGTTGCGCACCGTGGATTTCCTGCAACAGGACATCCGCGAGAGCGTTCCAGACGGGCCTTTCGATCTCATCCTCTGTCGCAACGCGGTGCTCACCTATTTTCTGCTCGCCGAGCAGCAGCAAGTCATGAAGCGGGTGATCGCGCGATTGGAGCCCGGCGGCGCACTGGTGATCGGGCTGCACGAAACCCTGCCACCTTCAGGTGCGGGCCTTGCAACCTGGAGCAACGCACGCGCCATTTATCGCGCGCCCTCCGTCGCCGCGACGTGGTTTTCGAGCGCGGTGTAATGCGCACGACATTCGGCTTCACGGCCGCGCACCACGCGTTTGCCCGCGAGCGCGCCGCGGACCTCGGTCACGATCGTGTGCTGCCCTTCCGCGTGCTCGTCGTCGTAAAAATACACGACCACCCAGTCGCGCGTGCGCCCGAGCTCGTGTGCTCGTGCGGTGTTGGAATACAGGACGGTGAAGTGCCAACCGCCGCGTCGCGCATGCATGACCGGCAGCCACGCTTCGCCTTTCGGATTGAATCGGCGCGGCGCTATCGTCGCCAGCTTCCCGGCTGCCGCTTTCTCGCGATATTCCCGATCGATTTCGAGCAATAGCCCGACGGCCGGTCCATGTGGCGTGGGCAAAGGCATTCTCGACCGCCGGATCGCACGGCCCCTGTCGAGCATGGCAGTGAGCGTCGCGCAAATCGCTTGTGCCCGGCGGCGGCCGATGCCCGGCACTTTTTCGAGGCGGCCGTCTGCGCACAGGAGTTCGAGCGCTTCGAGGGTCTCGATATGAAACGTATCGTGGATCTGGCGCGCGAGATCCGGACCGATGCCCGGCACCACCTGGAACAGCTTCTCGGGATCGGTTTCGCCGCGCAGCCGCTGCAACTGCGCCCACCGCCCGGTAATCAGCATTTCGATGATCGAAGACGCAATACCTCGACCGATGCCCGGTAATGCCTCGAGGCCCTCACGCCCCTGCTCATCGAAGAGGTTGCGGATAGATTGGGGCAGCCGCGCGACGGTATCGGCCGCCTTGCGATATGCGCCAGCGCGGAAGGGGTTTGCTCCCTGCGCGTGCAGCAGGTCTGCGCCCTCGCGCAACTGCATCGCGATCAGGTCATTGTCCCTGTTGGCGCTGGGCTGGGGCTGCTGCGCCTGCCCTGCCTCCTGGATCGGGCGGTCGGTCGTCACCGCGCGCTCGCTTCCGTCTCGCTGCTGCTGACTGCGGCACCCGCCGATGCCGTAGCGATCTGCAAGACCGTTTTGAGCGCGGCGGTCAGCTCGAAGGCAGCGCGTGCACCATCTTCTTGAATTGGTCCCACTCGAGCGCCGGCCAGACCTCCGAGTGCGCATGGCCATAGCTGCGGATCAATGTCGATACGCGCATCGCAGTCTCTACATCGGGCGCGCTGAAGATGTCGACATAGTCGTACGGCCCGAGGACCGCGTAGTTGGCGATCCACTTCATCTCAGGACAGGCGCTGCGGACCTGGTCCACGGCGTGGCGCTCGAGTGTCTCGAATGACTTCGGCTGGTGCAGCGATTCCGCGGATACGCGGGTAAGCATGATGTAGGTCGGCATAATACCTCCTTGAGTTCGGTTTACAACGGCGGACTGCTCCGACTTCGTGCGGCCGGCCCGGCACCGGGCGCGGGCTTCGCGCCGTCGGCCGCGAAGATGGCGTCGCACAGCCGCTGGAGCATCGGCAGGCCGCGGACCTCGGTCTCGAACAGCGGCACGACGGCGCGCACGCTGCCATCGAACTCTCGCCAGATCGTCTGCATGTGCTCCTGCTGCATGGCCACGCGGTTCTTGACGAATTCAGCGGCATCCGGACCAACCGACGCAGAGTCGATGACCATGTTGACGAGCACGCCGCCCACGGGGATGCCGAAGTCCTTGAACCACTGGATGAAGCGCGTGACCACCGCGATGGGCAGCGCCTCCGCCAGCGTCACGAAGTAGAACGCCGTGAGCGCGGGGTCCGTGAGAAGCACGCTCGCTTGCTTCATCCGGTCGCGGAAGGAGACGAGGTAATCCATCAGCGGGTCCGCCTCCTTCTTCTTCGTGAAGGACAGCAGCTCGCGGAGCGTGCGCGCTTCCTCGCGGCTCTTCATCATCTTGTTGACCCACAGCGCGTACACCTTCGACATGCCGAGCAGGCGCCGCGCGTTGGCGGTGGGCGCGGTGTCGAAGACGTAGACGTCGTACTCGTTCTTGAACATGAGATCGATCATGTTCTCGAACATCGCCGACTCCTCGAACGCGGGGTTCATCGTCGCCGACTCGACGAAGTCGTCGGCCTTGGTGGTGATGTCGGCGAACTTGAGGAACCACCGGATCTTCTCGCGGATCTGCACCTTGCTGCGCTCGATGGTCTCCTTGGTCTCGATCTCGTAGGCCCAGAGGTTCGGCACGCCATCGACGGGGACGTGCTTGCCGAGCACGTCCTGGCCGAGCAGGCTCGTCAGGCTGTGGACGGGATTAGTGGACGCGAGCAGCGTCCGGCGTCCATGCCGGGCGAGCCCGATGGCGGCGGCGGCGGCGAAGACGGTCTTGCCCACGCCGCCCTTGCCGCCGAAGAAGAGGTACTTTAGCGTAGGGTGCTCGCTGAGGTGCCGGCCCATCGGCATCGTGATTTCTGGCATGGCGATCCTTCGCTAGGCGAACATGGTGGCGGCCAGCTTCTCGATCATCGGCAGCCCCGTGACGTCGCGCTCCATCTCCGGCACCATCGCCAGCACCTGGTCGCCGAGGGCCGTGCGCACGCCGAGCAGGTTCTGGTCCTGCATGGCGATGCGGTGGCGCAGGTACTCGGGGATGTTTTTGTCCAGCAGCTCGTGCGGGATGACCCGGTTCACCAGGTACCCGGAGAGTGGCACGTCGAACTGCGCGAACAGCTTGGCCGCCTTCTGCGTGTCGTTGATGACCCCGGCCTCCGGGATCACCACGAAGAAGAAAGCCGTCTTGGTCTTATCCGTGAGGATCCCGGCCGACGTGTTGATGCGGTTCTTGATGTAGAGCAGCTCCTGGAGGATCTGGTCCTGCTCGGTCACCTTCTTGCGCTGGAGCCGGCTCACCATCTCCTCGTACTCGCGCATCTCCTCCCGCAGCTTGGTGATCTTGTTGATCCACTCGTCGTAGACCTTGGCCATAGACAGGTAGTAGAGCGCGTGACCGAGGGGGACGAGATCGTAGATGTAGTAGTCGTAGTCGCCCTGCATGACCACGTCCACCACCGCGTCGAACATCGCGCTCTCCTCCATCGCGGGCTCGGCGCTCGCGGCCTGGATGTAGTTCTCGATCTCCTCCGGCACGGCGGGCAGCCCGTACATGTCCAGGATTTTCTGGCGGATCTCCTGCTGGTACGCCCGGATGTGGCTGTCCGCGTCGATCTCCTGGGCCCAGAGGTTGTCCATGATGGGCACGGGCCCCTTGCCGAAGATGTCACGCTTGAAGATGTCGGTGAGCGACGCCTGGGGATCCACGGAGAACACCAACACCTTCTTGCCGTGGCTCGCGAGCCAGTACGCCGCCGCCGCGGAGAAGGTGGTCTTGCCGACCCCGCCCCCGCCGCCGAACATGATGTAGCGGCGCTCGGGATGCTGCAGGAACACGT
>JACPTJ010000520.1 GCA_016192835.1 Betaproteobacteria bacterium | reverse complement strand
TCTCATAGGTCTTCGCAAACCAGAGACTCGCCCTCGGGGAGCTTGCCAGTCAAGCTCTTTGAGGGCGACCCGCCTGAACACCCTCATCTATCTTGTAATTAACGCGTCCCCCGAACCTTGAAAATCTAGCTCGCGTTCACCGCTTCCAGTACGTGGCAAACGCCTCGCTCACTTGCGTCTCAGCGCGGGCAATATCGTCGCTACCAATGAGAGGAAACTGTCCTCGCTTGTTCTTGGAGAGTCGCCCGTTATTTTGCGCGATATACCGGATCAGCTTTTCCAGCTCGGGCTGTGGCGCGTCGAGCCATCGCGTGAGTAACTGATGCGCGCTGTCATAGGCACGGAGGTATGCAAGTTCGTCGGCGAGATCCTGGTCGATGGCGCGTTCCAAGCAAGCAAACGTAAATTCACACAACTCGGTGGCATCGAAAAACGCATACAGGTATAGTGGCTGCTTCTTGATGTCGATAAAGTTCGCATCCGAGTCGAGACGGTAATCGAGCATAGCGGTGCGTGGAGCGGAGTAGTGCTTGAGTACCTCGGCATAGCGTGCCAGTTCTCGCTCCATCGCCGCTGACACAGGAACGACGGCGCCGGGAGGGGTAAAGCCTCCCAGACGCAAAAGATGGTGCAATAAGAAGCGGTGCAGTCGGCCGTTGCCATCGAAGAACGGATGTACGAAAACAAATCCGAAAGATGCGCATGCGGCGGCCAGAGCGGCAGGATAAGTGTTGCTCTTGACGAGTTTTCCCACGTTGACAACGCCTTCCATCATGCTGGGCACTTCAGCGGGAGCAGGCGGGATGTAGTCTGCTGCGTGCGCGGACCGTCCGGGACGCGACAGCCAGTTTTGCTTTTGGCGATAGGAAACTTCGGCGCGCAGACGAGGCACGATAACGTTTTGCCACTCAACGAAGGTTTGCTCTTCCAGCGGCATGTCTTCGCCGGCGCGTTCCAGCAAGCGACGGAAGCGCTCGGCTCTTTGTGAATCGGGAACGTCTTTCTCGATTGCAAAAGAGGAGCGTGTTTCGGCGAGGTACAGATAATTGATAGCCCGTTCCAGTAATTCTGGTTCGAGGCTGGCGAGGACATGCGCGATTCTTGCTCCCAAATCCTTCTCGATCCATGCGCGCAAAGCCGGCGTGCGGCGTACAAGAGGGCAAAACGCAGGGGTCCCAGGTAGGTTGTGAAGAACCGCAAAGCGCTTGTTGCGCTGGGCGGGCGCAGTGAAATAGCGCTTTTCGTCGAGCACTGGTACGGCATCAGTCCCGGGGGGCAGCTTGTAGCGGAGGGTCTTTCCGGTGAGCCACTCGTAGAGATGGCCGCACACGCGTGCATAGCGGGAACCGGGTTTGCTATCGAGCCAGGTCTGGAGTTCATCAGCACCGCGCTGTTCGAACAACGCTGCGAGTACCGACAAGTTCACGCCTTCGTACTTGAGGCAGAACTCCAGGTGACCTGACAACGTATCGTCAAAGTCGTACTTGCCGGGGTAGCGCACGGCGACTGAACCGTCGGCGCGCTCCGTGCGATCAATAACACTGAGCCGTTTGGCGATGAAACTAGAGATGCGATCCTCCACGCAAAATAACTCATTGCGAGAGATCAACGCGTTGTAGCCAACTTGACGGTCTGGAAGTCGCATCTGTAAAAGCGCCTATCTTTAGTGGAAAAACACCTATATTATGGCATATAAAAGGAAAACAACCTATGCACTAAAACCCCATTCTTTCCATTCGGACCACCTATAGAGAGTGCTATTCCTACTATTTCAAGCGAATATTTTGTATTTCTACCTATATAAGCGGTAAGCGGGACATCGACCGCCTCGCCCTCATCATTGGATTCGCCAACGGTAATTTCAACAATGGGCTACGCGCCTATTATTTCGGCGTCGCCGCGCTGTCGTGGTTCCTGCATCCGGTGCTGATGATCGTGATCACGATCAGCGTCGTCTACGTATTGCACCAGCGCGAATTCCGCTCCAGGACGCTGCAGGCGTTGGTTGGGGAGTGACAACGCGGTAGAGGGGGGTGTTCCCTCGCCCCGCCTGCCGAGAAATGGTTTTCACGTGCTCCATTTTCGCCGAAATTGGAGCTTGTCAAGCGTGCCGACGCGGGCGAAAGACACGCGGTAGTTTGCGTCAACCTGTTAGTCAGCAGGCAATACGCGCACCTCAGTCGTGACCGAGTTGGCGATGAAGCACTCCCTGTGCGCCTTGTCGTGCAGCCAGTCGAGGTCGGCCTGCGCCGGTAACTTCATGCCGCTGTAAACAATCTTCGGATGCAGTTCGACACGCGTCACGGCGAGCTTGCCGTTGGCGTTCTTCTCGACATGGCCGACCGCGCTGTCTTCGTAGCTGTCGACGACGAAGCCCTTGTTGGACGCGAGCGCGAGAAACGTCAGCATGTGGCAGCTCGACAGCGCGGCGACGAACGCTGATTCAGGATCGACGCGCTGCGGATTGCCCAGATATGCAGGGGTGGCAGAGGCGGACACCTCGATGCCGTTGTCGAAGCGCCAAACGTGATCGCGCGGATAGTTCTTGTAACTGAAATCGGCGCCGTTGCGCGCCCATTTGATGGTTGCTTTGTGTTCAGACATGGTCGTGGCTCGTTGTTCGTGGTTCGTTGTTCGTGATTGGTGATTCAGAAACCCACCGCTTGTCCATCCGTGCGGCGCTCGGACGCGGCGAGGTAGCCGTCATCCATTTTGTATATCAGCTGCGCGCGGCCGAAATCGGTGCTCCAGCGATCGGCCTGCGTGACAGCGTGGCCGCGGCGCCTGAGTTCGGCAATGACCTCGGCGCTGACGCCCTGCTCGATTCCGACGTCGAGGCCGGTGTCGATGCGCCAGCGCGGTGCATCCGCCGCCGCCTGCGGGTTCTGGTGGTAGTCGGCGAACCGGATCATCACTTGCGAGTGGCCCTGCGCCTGCATCGATCCGCCCATTACGCCGAAGCTCATCACCGGCTTGCCGTCCCGGGTGACGAACGAAGGAATGATGGTCTGGAACGGGCGTTTGCGCGGCCCGACTTCATTTGCATGTCCGGGGCGCAGGCTGAAGCCGTAGCCGCGGTTCTGCAGGCTGATGCCCGTGCCGGGGACCACGATGCCGGAGCCGAAGCCCTGGTAATTCGACTGAATGTAGGACACCATCATGCCGGAAGCGTCCGCGGCAGTCAGATAGACCGTGCCCCCGCGCGGCGGCACGCCGAAATCCGGGTCCTGCGCCCGCTTCATGTCGATCAGGCTGGCGCGCTCTTTCAGATACGTCTTGTCGAGCATCTCGGACGTCTTGACGCGCATCGTCGCCGGGTCCGACACGTATTCGTAGATGTCGGCGAACGCGAGTTTCATCGCCTCGATCTGCACGTGCAGGCTGTCGGCGGAATCGACCGGCAGGCTCGCCATGTCGAGGTTTTCGAGGATGCCGAGCGCGATCAGCGCGCCGATGCCCTGACCGTTGGGCGGAATTTCGTGCAGCGTGTAGCCGCGGTAGTTCTGGCCGAGCGGCTCGACCCAGTCGAGCGTGTGCGAAGCGAGATCGTCCAGCGTCATGGCGCCGCCGTACTGTTTCGAGTGCGCGACCATTTTCTCGGCGAGGTCGCCTTGGTAGAACGCTGCGCCTTTGGTTTCCGCGATGCGTTTCAACGTGCGCGCCTGGTCGGGGAACACGAAGGTCTCGCCCGGCTGCGGCGCGCGGCCCTTGGGCATGAATGCTTCGGCAAAACCCGGCATTGAATTGAGTTCGGGCACCTGTTTTTCCCACAGCCGGGCGATGGTCGGCGACACCATGAAGCCGTCTGCTGCATACTTGATCGCAGGCTCGAACAAATCGGCGAACGG
>JACPTJ010000567.1 GCA_016192835.1 Betaproteobacteria bacterium | reverse complement strand
TTCAGTGAAGCGCAGCAAAAGCCGTCAACCGCGCAGGCCAGAGATGCGTTCTTCCTGCAGGCCGGCGCGTTTCAGACTGCGCCCGACGCCGACAATATGAAAGCCCGCCTCGCGCTGCTGGGCGTGGAGGCGGAAGTACAAACTACCCCGTTACCCGACAAGGGCGTCTGGCACCGCGTGCGAGCCGGCCCTTATACGGCGATCGAGGAACTTAATCGGACGCGCGATATTTTGAAACAAAACGGTATCGAGACTACGCTGATCAAGGTGCGCGAGGCCCCGGCGCGCTTCTCGAAATGAGGAGCGTCCGCACAACACGGGGCGGCGCTACCCCCAACATGATTGGAGCGGTTATGAATCTATTGAAACGCGCGGGCTGCCTTGCCGCATTGCTGATGTTGCTGGGGATGGGCGGCGCCCTTGCACAGCAGCCGGCGGTGGGCCGCGACTACACGCTGATCAACCCGCCGCAACCAACCGCCAGCGGCAAAAAAATCGAGGTGCTCGAGTTTTTCTGGTACGGCTGCATTCATTGCTACAACCTCGAGCCGCCGCTCAAGGCCTGGCTCAAGCGCAAACCGGCCGACGTTGAATTCCGCCCCGTGCCGGCCGCGTTCGATTCATCGTGGCTGCCGCTCGCGCGCGCCTACTATGCGCTTGACGCGATGGGCGCCGTTGCAAAGTACCACGACGAGATTTTCACCGCGATCCACCGCGACCGTCAAAAGGCGCTGCTCAGCGATTCGCGCGCGCTGGCCGACTGGCTGGGCGGCAAGGGGCTCGACAAACAGAAGTTTCTCGACACCTACAATTCCTTCGCGGTGAACGGCCGCACGCAGCGCACGATGGACCTGACGCGCAGCTACGACATCCCGGGCACGCCGGCGCTGGTGGTCAACGGCAAGTATCTGACCAGCCCCTCGATGATGGTCACTCCCGACAACAAAATCAGTTACGAGCGTTTTTTCCAGGTGCTCGACCAGTTGATTGCGCAGGCGCGCAAGGAGCGGGGCGGGAAATAACCCGTGGCCAAGCGCGCCCGCCGCCGCGGCCGGTTCGCCCTGTGCGTGCTGGCACTCGCCCTCGTCGCGCTGCCTTTAGCGGCGCAACAGCCGCAGCGCGACGTCGATTACCGCCTGATTCCCCAGCAGCCGGTCGCAACCGGCGAACGCGTGGAGGTCATCGAGTTTTTCTTTTACGCGTGTCCGTATTGCAACGAGCTGGAGCCGTTGCTCGAGCGTTGGCGCAAGCGCAAACCAGCCGACATAGTTTTTCGCCGCGTGCCGGTGGTGCGCCACGACTCCTGGGTGCCGCTCGCCAAAACCTATTACGCGCTCGAGGCGATGGGCGAAGCTGAACGCTTGCACGCCGCGGTGTATCACGGCATCCACGTCGATGACCTTGCCTTGAGCCAGGAAAAAGTCCTCACCGAATGGGCCGGAAAGCAGGGCCTCGACCGCGATCAGTTCATGGCGATCTACCGTTCCGATGCGATCCGCGAAAAAGTCGAGCTCTCGCGCAGGATGACGATCGATTACGAGATCAAAGCCACTCCGACGCTCGTCGTCGACGGCAGGTTCCTCACCTCGAGCGGCATGACCGACGGCGTGCCGCGGGTGATTCCGGTGCTCGACGGCCTGATCAGTCTCGCGCGCCAGCAGCGCCTCGCAACCGGCGGCAAGTAGCGGCTGCCGCTTGGGGCAGCTCCGGCGCCATCGGCAAAAACATGCAGCGCGTGATGATCACGGGTGCCTCGAGCGGCATCGGCATGGCGTTAGCCCGGCACTACGCACAGCGCGGCGCAGTGCTCGGACTCATCGCGCGGCGGGAAGCCGCGCTCGCGCAACTCGCGGCGCAACTCCCATCCGCCACGCTGATCTATCCCGCCGATGTGCGGGATGCTGCGGCACTGCAGGCAGCAGCGGCTGATTTCATCGCGCGTCATGGTTGTCCCGACATTGTGATTGCCAATGCCGGCGTCAGCATCGGGACGCTGACCGAGTTCGCCGCAGACACGCCCACGTTCCAGGAGGTAATCGATATTAACGTGGTGGGAATGGTCAAGACCTTCCAGCCGTTTCTCGCAGCCATGCGGGCCGCCGGCCGGGGCGCGCTGGTCGGGATCGCGAGCGTCGCCGGCTACCGCGGCCTGCCCGGCGCAGCAGCCTATTGCGCTTCAAAGGCGGCGGCGATTTCCTATCTGGAAAGCCTGCGCATCGAGCTCGCCGCGAGCGGCATCAAAGTGATCACGATCTGCCCGGGTTATATTGCGACACCGATGACGGCGCGCAATCCCTACCCGATGCCGTTTCTGTTGAGCGCGGACGCCGCCGCGCGGAAAATCGCCGCGCTCATCGAAAGCGGCCGGACGTTTGCCGTAATCCCGTGGCAGATGGCGATCGTCGCGCGCATCCTGCGCACGTTGCCGAATTGGCTCTACGACCGGCTGTTCGGCAACGCGCCGCGCAAGCCGCGGCGAGCACTCTGAACACGCCTTCCTCGACCGTCACCGACTTGGCCAGATTGCGCGGCTTGTCGACGTCGTTGCCGCGCGCGAGCGCGGTGTGATAGGCGAGCAGCTGCAGCGGCACGACGTGCAGGATCGGCGATAGTGCGCCGTAATGCTCGGGCAGCCGGATGACGTGAATGCCATCGCCCGGTGCGATGTGCGTATCGGCGTCAGCGAACACATACAGCTGGCCGCCGCGGGCGCGC
>JACPTJ010000566.1 GCA_016192835.1 Betaproteobacteria bacterium | reverse complement strand
AGGTGCGGTTCGGTGCCATGGCCTTTGCCCAGCACCTGTTCCCAGCGCGTGTAGTAGTCGATCCCGGACGCAGCGAGAAGCTCCATCACACGCGCCGTGAACAGTTCGTTGTGGACGACAAAAGCGATTTTCATGGAAATTCTTTCCTTGATTCCGTTCACCGGGTCTCGATGCCTGCTACACGTGCGGAGTTTAATGCACTAAACTCATGGCCTCAACCCGAGGCCATGAGATCGGTTCGGTCAATCGGCCCAAGGGTGTTTCCCGCGTACCGTTCAATCACAGTGAGGGCCCGATGAAGATAACCCATATTCATACGCAAATCGTGCGGCTGCCCGCCGACGAGCCGCTCGCCGGCGGGCCCGCGGTTGCCGGGGCGACGCGTGATTTCGTCGCGCTGCAAGTCGGAACCGACGCAGGCATTGAAGGCCTCGGCGTCACTTTCTTCGGCGGCGCGCTGACCGGCGCGCTCAGGGCAGCGGTCGATGCGCTCGGAGCGCTCGCAATCGGCGAAGACCCGCTCAGGATCGAGGTAATCGTCAGCAAGCTGCGCGCCGCCGCCGGCAACTGCGGCCCCGGCGGCATCTTCACGCTCGCGCTCTCCGCCATCGATATCGCGCTGTGGGACATCAAGGGCAAGGCGCTCAACCAGCCGCTCTCGAAGCTCGTGGGCGGATGCCGCGAGCGCGTGCCGACTTATGCAAGCGGCGCGCTGATGCGCACGTTTACGCTCGAGCACGTCGCCAATGCCGGGCAGAAGCTCGTCGCGAACGGATTCAGGCAGATGAAGATGCAGCTCGCGCTGCCAGGCGATACTTCGCCCGAGCGCGAGGTCGAACGCGCGCGCGTGATTCGCGAGGCGGTCGGCGAGTCGACCGACCTGATGTGCGACATCAACCAGCGCTGGGACGTGCGCCAGGCGATTTCAATCGGCAAGCGCGTCGAGCAGTTCCATTTGTTCTGGCTCGAAGACGTCGTTGCCCATGATGATTACCCCGGCATGGCGCGCGTCGCCGATGCACTCGACACCCCGGTCGCCGGCGGAGAATACGTCTATGGCGCAGTGCCGTTCCGTCACATGCTGGAGGCGCGCTCGGTCGACATTGTCATGATCGACCTGGTGCGCGCGGGCGGCATCACGCAATGGCTCAAGATCGCCGGCATGGCGGAAGCTTACAACCTGCCGGTGGTGAGCCACCTGCTGCCCGAAATCCACGTGCATCTGATTGCCGCCATTCCGCACGGACTCACGGTCGAGTACATGCCATGGTCGGCCAGGTTGTTCGAAGAGGTCCCGGTGCCGGTGAAAGGCGAACTCACCGTGCCGGACAAGCCCGGCCTCGGGCTCAAATTCGACCAGGCGGCACTCAAGCGCTACGGCGCCTGATCGCGATAACGCCGGCGCGTAAAGTAGGGTGCGCTTGCGCACCGATTGCCGGGTGGTGCGCAAGCGCACCCTACACCTGCGGCGCCACGACGCGGTTGCGCAGCACGCCGAGCCCGTCGATTTCGAGTTCCACGACGTCGCCGACTTTGAGGTAGCGGTTGAACTCCATCCCGCTGCCGTTGCCGACCGTCCCCGAGCCGAAGAACTCGCCGGGGTAGACGGTCTCGTCCTTCGACACGTGCACGAGGATGTCCTCGAACTTGTGGTGCATCGTGCCGCTCATGCCGCGCGAGCATTCTTCGCCGTTGACCCGCGCCACCATGGTGAGTGCGTAAGGATCCGGCATCTCGTCGGCGGTCACCAGCCACGGGCCCATCGCGTTCCCGGTGTCGAAGTCCTTGCCTTTGGTGGGGCCGAGCATGCCCTGCATCTCGCGCGTCTGCTGGTCGCGGGCGCTGAAATCGTCGAAGATGCAGTAGCCGAATATGTGGGCGCGCGCGTCCTCGCGGCGGATGTTCTTGCCGCGCCGACCGAGGAAGAAACCGAATTCGAGCTCGTAGTCGAGCTGTTGCGTGTAGCTGGGCATGACGATGTCCGCGCCGGTGCCCACTACCGTAAAGCGGTTGCACTTGTAATAGATCGGCTCCTCGTACCAAACCCGCGGCAGCTTGATCTGCGCCGGATCGGTCGGTTGCCCGTCGGCGGCCAACCGGTTGCGCGTGGCGCGAGCCTGCCGGAGGTGCTGCTCGAAAATCAGGAAGTCGCGCATCTGGCGCGGCTCGGGCACCGGCGCGAGCAGCTTCACTTCGGCAAGCTTGCGAACCACACGGGGCCGGGCGGCAAGTTCCCGCGCCTGCGCGAGCGCGGCGTCGCCGCCGTCGATGAGCGCGAGCATGTCGCCCAGGTGTGGCGCGCGGTCCGACGCGGTGAAATCGACGAGCGTCTGCCCGCCGGCCAGTAGCGCGCCAATGTGCCGTGCGCCGCCGTGAATTTCGAAAGTCACCAGTTTCATCGGGATCTCCTTTCAAGTTAGTTTAATATACAGTGTCCCTCACCCCCAACCCCTCTCCCAGAGGGCGAGGGGAGCGTCGAGCGAAAGCGGACTGTCGTCCGTTTCCGTAATTATCAGTGGGCAGTGAGCAATGGTTACCGCTACACGCGAATTCCAGGTGATGGTGAAACCGATCGGTGCGGTCTGCAACCTTGACTGCGGCTACTGCTATTACCTCGGCAAAAAAGATCTCTATCCGCACGCCGGCGCGTTTCGCATGGCCGACGATCTGCTGGAGAGCTACATCGTCCAGCACATCGAGGCTGCCCCGCGCGAATCGATCCTGTTTTCATGGCACGGCGGCGAGCCGACCGTGCTGGGACTCGATTACTTCAGGCGGATCGTCGAATTGCAGCGCAAGCACCGGCCCGCGGGGCGCGAGATACTCAACGGCATTCAGACCAACGGCACGCTGCTGGACGAAGACTGGGGCCGGTTCCTCGCGGCGGAAAAGTTCTACGTCGGGCTCAGCATCGACGGGCCGAAGGAACTCCACGACCGCTATCGCGTGACCAAGGGTGAAAAAACGACCCACAAGCAGGTGCTGCAGGCGTTTCGGCTGTTGCAGCAGCACCGGGTTTCATGCGACGTGCTGTGCGTCGTTCATCATCATAACGTCCGCCAGCCGACGGCGGTCTACCGTTTCTTCAAAGATATCGGGGTCGAATACCTGCAATTCCTGCCGCTGGTGATGCGCGCCGCAGACCATGGAGTCAGCACGGAAACCGTTCCGGCAGAAGCCTACGGGACATTCCTGTGCACGATTTTCAGCGAGTGGATCAGACACGATATCGGCCGCATCGGCGTCCAGAACTTCGATGAGGCGGCACGGCCGTTCCTCGGAATGGAGCATGCGCTTTGCGTGTCGCGGGAAACCTGTGGTGACGTCGTCGTCGTCGAACATAACGGGGATATGTATTCGTGCGACCATTTTGTCGACCGCGAGCACCGCCTCGGGAATATCCGCGAAACGCCGCTGGTGGAAATGCTGGAGAGCCCGGCGCTGCGGGAGTTCGGGCGCAACAAACGCGATGCGCTTCCCCGCTACTGCCGCGAGTGCGAAGTCCTCGCTTTGTGCAATGGTGGATGTCCGAAGGATCGCCTTGCCCGGACGCCGGATGGCGAAGCAGGCCTGAACTATCTTTGCGCGGGCTTGAAACATTTTTTCAGCTCCAGCGCTCCGTACCTGCAGCGGATGGCAGCGTTCAGGCAATCGGGCGAGCCGATGGAGCGGTTCATGCAACTGGTGCGGTCCGAGGATGCGCAGGCCGCGCGCCAGGCGGGGCGCAACGACCTCTGCCCCTGCGGCAGCGGCAGGAAGTACAAGAAATGCTGCCTCGGAAAATTGTCGGCCTGAGCGGTCGGCAGCAAGGGGAATATCGTAAAATACGCGTCGTTGCCCGAGAACGCCGGTATCCGGCCCAATAATTGAGAATTACGAAACCGAACGACAGTCCGGTTTTGCTCGACGCTCCCCTCGCCCTCCGGGAGAGGGGTTGGGGGTGAGGGGTTGAGCGATGTTACGTAGTTATGTAGAGCTCGATAATATTTTACAGAAGGTAAACCCATGGCACGGATGAAAGCCGGACTAGCGGTCATTGAAGCGTTGCGGGCGGAGGGCGTCGAGTACACCTTCGGCGTGGTGGGCACGACCACCAACACCATCATCACCGAGATGTACGGCAGAAGCGACATACACTTTGTCGACACGCGGCACGAAGAAGGCGCGGCGTTCATGGCCTACGGCTACGCGCGCGCCTCGGGCAAGCCGACCGTGTGCATTACCACTTCCGGGCCGGGAACGATCAACCTGATCACCGGGATCGCTCTCGCTTACAAGGGACGCGCACCGGTAATAGTCATCGCCGGGGACGTTCCCCGCGATCATATCGAACGCGATGGCGCCCAGGCGTTCGACCTCGTCAATATGTTCAAGCCGGTGACCAATATGGCGCGGCAGGTGAACAAGACCGAGCGCATCCCCGAACTGATACACGATGCCTTTCGCGTGGCGCTTTCCGGGAAGCAGGGCCCGGTTCTGCTGGACATTCCACGCGATCTTCTGGAGGGCCAGACCCTCGACGGGGAACCCCGGTCACCGCAGACCTACCGTGCCGTCAACGGCCGCACCCCGGGGGACCCGCAGGCCATTCAGCAGGCGGTGGCATTGCTGGCACAGGCGCAGCGGCCGTTGCTGCTCGCGGGCGGCGGAGTCGTCGACTCCGAGGCGAGCGCTGAAGCGGTCGCGCTTGCGGAATTGCTGGACCTGGCGCTCGTCCCCGCGTACGGGCACAACGACGCCGTGCCCAACAGCCATCGTCTCTTCATCGGCACACCGGGGCGGAGAGGATCCGGCGAAACCGCGGAAGCCATCCATCGTGCCGACGTCATACTCGCTCTGGGGGCACGGCTGAATCAGTCGACGACGTTCTGGGATAACAGCGTCATCAATCCGCAGACGCGCATCGTGCAAGTCAACATCGACTCGCAGGAAATCGGGCGCAACTACCCGGTGGCGGTGGGAATTGCGGGAGACGCCAAAGCGGTGGCGCAGCAATTGCTCGCAGCGCTGCGCCTGGCGTGCCCGCAAGGACGCCCGAACGCGGCATGGCGCGCCGAAATAGAAAAACTCGCGGCGCGCCGCCAGGCGCGCCTGAAGACGGAGCTCGCGCTGACCGGCGACCCGATGATGCCGCAGCGGGTTTATCCGGAGTTGCGCAAGGCGCTGCCGCGCGATTGCATGGTGACCGTCGATGCGGGGGTCGCGCCGGGACTGAGCTACGATCGCCTCCACTTCGAGGTGCCGCGCACTTTTTTCAACTACTCCGGTCACGGCGGGCTTGGCATGGGCTACTGTGTTGGCCTCGGCACCAAGCTCGGACGTCCCGACCGCCCCGCGGTGAGCATACAGGGCGACGGCGGTTTCCTGTATACCTCGCAGGAGATCAACACTGCCGTGCGCAAGCGCATCCCGCTGGTCAGCATCGTGCTCAATAACCGCTGCCACGGCGCCGAAAAATACCAGCAGCAGCGGTTCTACGACCAACGTTATATCGGCGTGGATCTCGACAATCCGCGCTTCGACCGCCTGGCGGAAGTCTACGGCGCGCGCGGATATTACGTGACGCGGCCCGACGAGATTGCCGATACCGTCACCGCGGCGCTGGCTTTGGATGGCCCCAGCGTCATCGAAATTCCCGTCGCCGAATATTTCCCGCCGGCGGCCCCCGTGCCGGGCGGCGTCACTTGACTCAAACCGGCCGCCCTATCGCTTTGCCGCTCAGTTAGCCGACAGCCCGAGCGCTTTCACCAGTTTCTCGTTCTCGACCATCGATTCCTGCACCGCCTTGCGAAACTCGCCCGGACCGCGGACGACGATTTCGGTTGCCTGATAGGCCATGCCCTTCTTGACCTCGGGCGTCTCCATGGCCTTCACCACCGCTGCCTGTATCTTGGCGCCGATCGCTTTGGGCGTGCCCTTCGGTACGAAGAAGCCCATCCAGCCGGTGTAGTCAAAGCCCGGAATCGTGTCGGAGATCGGGGGAACCGTGGGGAGCAGCGCCGTGCGCCTGGGCAGCGTGTGGGCAAGCGGGCGCAGGCGTCCGGCGCCGATGTGCCCCATCGCCGCCGGCGCGGGTATGAGCGTCCACTGGGATTCGCCGGCTGCCACCGAGCCGCTCGACGGGCCGCCGCCCTTGTACGGCACGTGGAGCGAGTTGATCCCGGCAGCCTGCTGGAAGTACGCTCCTGAAAGGTGGCTTTGCGAGCCGACGCCGGCGGAGGCCATGTTGAACGGCTGCTTGCCGCTCTTGGCGTAAGCGATCAACTCCTTCACGGATTTGACCGGCAGTTTGGGATAGACCACCAGCACGTTGAGCGTGACTGCGAACTGCCCGACATAGTCGTAGTCGTTCACGGGATGGAAGGTGGGGTTCTTCAGGAGCAGTCTGGCGATGGTCGATGCCGCCGTGGTTGCACTGATCAGCGTGTAGCCGTCCGGCGTTGCATTCTTGGCGATTTCCATGCCGATGATGCCGCCGGCGCCGGCGCGGTTGTCCACCACGATCTGCTGGCCGAGCACGTCACCGAGTTTCGCGGCGACGATGCGGGTCAGGGTGTCCACGGCGCTGCCTGGCCCGTTCGGTACGATCAGGCGGATCGGGCGGTCGGGATAATCCTTGGCGACGTCCGCGGCAAATGCCGATGCGCCGCTGAGACCGGTTGCGAGCGCGAGCACGAAAAACTTGCTGATTTTCATTTGCTCCTCCGTTGGTTTTTTGATAGACGCGTAAAACCCTGCTTGCGGCGCTCATTCTGTCCGCTTTGCGGCGTGAAATCAACTTTGAACCTTAGAAGGGGACAGACCACTAAGCCAAGTTAATCGGCTTCGGGCTTAGTGGTCTGTCCCCTTCTCGGTGTTAGGATGCGCGTCATCGATTTCTTATTTGGGAGCGTACATGAAGTCCAGCGGAGGCAGGGCGGCCCGGACGGCCACGGTCAGCCCGGTGATGAGAGGCGGCATGCCGCGCGCGCTCGGTATGCGCATCATCTCGCTCACCCGCAAGAAGGTGATCGGCGAGATGCGCATCAAGCCGATGCACCTCAACGAAACCGGCAAAGTCAACGGCGGCGTCATCATGGCGTTTGCCGATGTGCTCGGTGCGGCCGGGGCGGTGGCCAACCGGCCGCCGCGGCATCGCGGCGGAACGATCGAATCGAAGACCAACTTTTTTGCCGCGGGAAAGGGGCCGGTGCTTTCCGCCGTTTCGGTTCCGCTGCACATCGGCCGCACCACGACCGTATGGCAGACGACGATCAAGAATCCGGACGGGCGTGCGGTTGCGATTGTTACCCAGACCCAGATCATGATGCCGGATGAGCCGGAGTTTTCTTCCGGCGCCCGGAAGCCGCGTAAGAGGGGACAGACCACTAAGCCAGGTTAATCGGCTTAGTGGTCTGTCCCCTCAGAAAGAATCGATGGACACAGGACTCAAAGGCAAGACCGTACTCATCACCGGCGCCAGCCGCAACATGGGCCGGCTCGCAGCGCTCGCTTTTGCGCGCGAAGGCGCGAATCTCGCGCTCTGCACCAGCGCCAAGATGAAAGAGTTGCAGCAGGTTGCAGCGGAGGCGCGTGCGCTGGGCGTGAAGGTGGCGGCCGAGCGCTGCGACGTGGCCGACGCCGCAGCGGTCTTTGGCTTCGTGAAAAAGGTGAGCGACGAACTCGGCTCGGTCCACGTCGCGCTCAACAACGCGGTGTACCGCGGCACGGAAGGCGCCTTTCTCAACGAGTCTGACGAGGCGTGGGAGCGCAATTTCGAAGTCAACCTCGGCGGTCCGCGCAACATCTGCCGCGCGGTGCTGCCGCTGATGGTCAGGCAGCGCTGGGGCCGCATCATCAATTTTTCCGGCATTACGCCGTTCCTCGGCGGGAGCGTGACGAAGGGCATGGCCAAACTCGGGATCATCGGCTTCACGCGCGGCGTGGCTCGCGAGTTCGCCGAACACGAGATCACCGCCAACTGCATCGGGCCCGGCACCATAGATGTCGAGCGCGATGCGTTCCAGAAATCCAAACCTTTGCGCGCCTCTCAGCCGATCCGCCGCATGGGTAAGCCGCAGGAAGTGGTGTCGCTGATGGTCTACCTTGCGAGCGAGGATGCGGGCTTCATCACCGGCCAATGCTACCTGGTGAACGGCGGAATGTATTTTCAGTGAGTCGCGCGGGCGATCCTACCGTTCAGTCATTGCGCGCTCGCGGGCCCGGTTGATCGGCTTGACGAGGTAGTAAAGAATCGTGCGCTTGCCGGTGATCACATCGACCGAAGCAAGCATTCCGGGCGAGATGGCAAGCTTCTTGTCGAAGTAGTCGATTGCGTTGCTGCGGGTTCGCACATGCGCGATGTAGTAAGGCTCGCCCTGCTGCGGCACGACCGAGTCGGCCGCGACATACTCGATCTTGCCTTCCATTCCGCCGAAGATACTGTAGTCATAGGTCGACACCTTGACGATCGCGCGCTGACCGGGTTGAACAAAAGCGATATCGGAGGGCCGCAACCGCGTTTCAACGAGCAGCGTATCTTCGACGGGAACCATTTCAATGATCGGACTGCCGGGCTGCACGACTCCGCCGACGGTTTTGTTCGGAATCGTCTTGACGATGCCGTGCATCGGGGCCCGGACCAACGTACGCGTGGCGCGATCTTCCAGCGCCGGAATCTGCTCGGCGAGCTTCGCGAGCTCGCCCTGCGCCTGGGCGAGATCGACGCCCGCCTGCGCGCGGAACGTCGCATCGGCATCCGCGAGTTTACTGTGCGCCTCATCGATCGCCGCCTGCGCCCGCGGAATCGACAGGCGCGCCTGGTCGAGATCCGCGCGGGTCCTTGCCTGCTCGCGCTCGAGCCGCAGCAGTTCGACTTCGGACACGACACCCCGCGGAATCAGCGGCGCCGTGATCGCGATTTCGCGGTCGAGCAGTGCGAGCTGTTCCGCGAGGCGCTCGCCGCGGGTACGCAACTCCGTCAATTCGCTTTCGCGCTGCGCGAGCTGCTGTCGCAGCACCTGGGTTTTGGCCGCGAGCTCGGCCTGGCGCGCCCGGTACAGTTTCGACTCGCCCGCCGCCAGCGTCGGATTTCCCTTTATCACCTCCGCGTGCATCGAGAACGCCGCACGGTTGCTTTCGGCGGCAAGCCGCGCGATCTTCGCTTTCAGGGCGAGCGTTCCCTGTTCGCCCTCGCGTTGCGCGGCCACGAATCGGGTGGGGTCGATGCGAATCAGCGGCTGGTCTTTTTGCACGACGTCGCCTTCGCGCACCAGGATTTCAGCGATGATGCCCCCTTCAAGGTTGGTGACGAGCTGCACCTGACTTGCGGTAATGACGCGGCCATCGCCGCGCGCGACTTCATCGATCTCGAAGTACGCCGCCCACGCGATCGCGATCACCGCGAAGAGTGCAGTTCCTATGAGCAGCGCGTGCGGCAGCCGACGCTCGCGAATGTCGGCTGCGCCGAGTTCCTCCGGCGCCCAGCCTTGTTTCCCCTCACCCCCACCCTCTCCCCGCTGGCGGGGCGAGGGAGTATTTGATGGTTCTCCCTGCTGGCGGGGTGGGGGAGTATTTGATGGCGGCTGCGGCGGGCCGGGTATGAGCGTGGGCGCGTTCATCGTTACCCTGCCTTGCGCACGCGGCCTTGCGCGAGCGCGCCCAGCACATCCGCTTTGGGACCCGCAGCGACAACGCGGCCGCCGTCCATGACGATTAGCTTGTCGACCAGCGAGAGCATCGACTCGCGATGTGTAATGACGAGCAACGTGCGTTTCGCCAGCACCGCGGTGAGCTTCAATTTGAACTGCTCTTCGCTACCCATGTCCATCGAGGCGGTGGGTTCATCGAGCAACAGCACCGGCGGGTCGGCGAGCAACGCGCGCGCAAGCGCGACCGCCTGCTTCTGGCCGCCGGAGAGCGCATCGCCGCGCTCGCCCACCGCCATATCGAATCCGTGAGGGTGACGGTTGATGTGCTCATCGAGACCGACCAGTTGCACCGCGCGCAACATTGCCGCATCCTCGGTCTGCGGCGCGCCCATGGTGAGGTTCTGCCGCACGCTGCCCGAGAACAGCACGACGTTTTGCGGCATATAACCGATGTTGCGCCGCAGATCCGCGGGATCGACTTGGCGCGCGTCGATCCCGTCGACCAGGACATTTCCCGCCTGCGGCTGATACAAGCCGATCAGCAGTTTGGCGAAGGTGCTCTTGCCGGACCCCATGCGGCCAATGACGCCGACGCGGTCGCCGGGCGCAATCGAGAAACTGAGTTCGTGCAGCGCATCCACCTCCTGCCCGGGATAGCGGAAGGAGACGCCGCGGAATTCGATGCGGCCTTCGAGGCGGGGCCGGGTCACAAACGTCTGGCCACGCTCGCGTTCGACCGGCGCCTGCATGACCTTGTTGAGCGCGTTCAACGCGCTCATCGCGGTGTAGTAGCGGGTAAGCAGTCCCGCGATCTGCGCAAGCGGCGCCACGGCGCGCCCGGTGATGATCGTGCAGGCTATGAGTCCGCCGAGGGTTATCTTGTTTTCCGCGGCGAGATATACGCCCACGATGAGCACCGCAACCGCGACTCCGGCCTGGATCCACCCGGTGAAGTTGATCGCGAACGCGGACAGCAGGCGCGAGGAGAGATTTTCCCGGGCGACAAAATCGACGAGGCCTTCCCACTTGCGCTGCAATTGCGAGGCGGCGTTCAGATGCTTGACGTGCTCGATCGCTCCCAGCGTTTCGATCACCACCGAGTATTTCGCCTCGGTGGCCGCGAAACTGCGCCGGATGTGATCGCGCAGCGCGGGCTGCAGCGCGAGTCCGACCACCACCACAATGGGAATCGCGACGACGACCGGGAGCACCATCCAGAACCCGCCGATCCAGGCGATCGCGGCAAGGAACACGAACACGAAAGGCAGATCGATGACCGAAACCAGCGTGGCCGAAGTGAAGAACTCCCGCAGCGACTCGAATTCGCGCAGATTGTTGGCAAGCGTTCCCACGGCCTGGCGCGGCTGGTCGAGCTTGAGGTCCATCACGCGCGCGAAAAGCGTCGACGAAAGCGCGAGATCGGCGCGCTTGCCGGCGACATCGATGAAGTAACCGCGCAGAATCTTGAGCAGCAGGTCGAACGCGAAGACGATCGCGACCCCGATCGCGAGCACCCACAGCGTCTCGATTGCCTGGTGCGGAACGACGCGGTCGTACACGTTCATGAAGAACAGCGGCGAGGCGAGCGCAAACACGTTGACGAGCACGGTGGCCAGCGCCACCTCCGAATAGGTGCGAAGCTCTTGGCGCAGGGTTCCCCAGAACCAATGGTGCGTCTCGGCAAGCCGTTCGCTTTCGGTGCCGGCCGCAAAGCGCTGCACGTGCGCGAGCAGGATCGCATGGCCCGCGTAATTCGCAGCGAGTTCCGCCAGCGGTACCGCGCGTTCCTCTGCCGGGGAATCGGGCGCGATGATTTGCGCGTCAACCGCGCCGCGCTTGATGAGCACGCAGGCGCCGCGATCCCGAGTGAGCAGGATCACCGGGAGTGCTGTGTGCGGGATTGCGGCGAGCGGCATCGCCACTATCGTTGCGGCGAGACCTGCGCGCTCCGCGGCGCGCCCCGCGAGCGCCGGCGTCAGACGTCCGTCTTCGATCGGCAGCCCGGCGATCAGAGCCTCTGGCGACACCGACTCGCCATACAGGCGCGCCGCCGCCGCAAGACAGATCGCAAGCGGATCGCCTGAACCTCGCACGGTGTCGTTCACGGCGTGCGCTCCCGTGGGGTTTGCTCAGGCATTGTGATGCCGAGCGCCTCCATGAGCCGGCCAAGACTTGCGAGCAGACGGATTTCGCCTGCCGTGACCGCGGCACGGCCCGCGATAAAACCGTTCAGCGCATTGTAGCGCTCGTTCTCGGCATTCAGGACATCAAGCAGGCTGCGCTGGCCAAGCTGGAACTGCGCGCGGTAGGCTTCGGCGACATCGGCGCTCGCGCGCGCGTATCGATCGAGTTGCGGCAGCCGCGCGCGGTCCGCCGCGAGCGCCTCCCACGCCTGGCGGATGTCGCGCTCGACCTCGTTGCGCGTGCGCTCGAGCTCGGCGAGCGCTTCCGCAATCCGGGCTTGCGTCTCGCGCACGCGCTCGTCATCGCCAAAGCCGCGGAACAGGTTGTAGCGCAGCCGCAGCATGACGTAAAGGTCATCGTTCGCGCCGCGCACACCGTCTAGGTCGCGGTTGCGCGAGCCGCCCGCGTCCAGTGTGACGCGCGGCGCAACCCGGCGCGCCCGTGCGCTGTCGCGATCGTACTGTGCCGCATCGAATTCCTGCTTTGCCGTGAGCACTGCCGGATGCGATTCCAGCACCTGATCGAGTGCGCGCTCGAGTTGCGCCGGAAGTTTTGATTGCAACGGTTCCGGCGCGTCGAGCGCACCCGGCGCCTGCCCCGTCAGATAGCGGTACACCGCCGCGGCCTGCCGAAGCTGGCCGCTCAGTTGTTCGACTGCGGAGCGCGCGAGAGCGAGCCGCGCATCAGCCTGCACCACATCAGCGCGGCGGCCTCGCCCGGCGTCGGCGAGCGCTGTCACATCGCCAAGGCTGCGTTCGTGCGTTGCGACGTTCTCATGGGCGATCCTGAGTTGTTCGCGGAGACGGTACACCTCGATGAAAGCCTGTGCGGCGCGCAGCGCGACGTTCTGCGCCGTGTTGGTAACGGCAAACCCTGCGCCAGTCGCCCGCGCTCCGAAGCGTCTGATCTGCCCACCCGCCGCGCCGCCATCGAAAAGCAGTTGGGATACCGTAATATCCGCCTCGCGGCGCGTCAGCGTTGGATCATCGCCCAATGGGCGCGTGCTCGCATTATTGCTCCTCTCACGGCCCTCGCCGAGAGAAGCGTTCACCGAGGGGAAAAACTCCGCGCGCGCTTGCCCTACCTGGGCCTTTGTTGCTTCGCGGCGGGATTGCGCGCCCTGAATCTCGGGAAACCGCGCCACCGCGCGTGCGACAGCCTGCGTCAGCGTTTCCGCCCCGGAAGGAGCGGCGAACGACGCGAGTAAAGCGACAATCAGATTCGAGAGCAGCAGTTGGCGGGGCATGCGTAAAACGCTTGGACGAAAAGCGAGTTCTCTTATGCATTCAACTTTGGCGTGACAGGCGGCTGCTCGCGCTTGACCAGCCCCTTTTGTTCCATCGCGCCCACCAGCGATGCGGCTTCGCCGCCCGCTCGGCATGTTCGCGCTAGGACACGATCAGGTTGCCTTGCGCGAGCAGATCGTTGAGCAGTGCACCGGTTACTCCCTCCAATGTCGCAAGCGATACGAAATCGCTGCCGATGCCATCGGCATTGACATTCACCATGGTGTTGCCGCCGCCCTCGACCAGTTGCACGAAGTCGGAGAGGTTGGAGAAGCCCGGCACATAGCCGGACAGTACATCTTTGATGTCCAGTACGTCCCCGCCCGCGCCGCGGGTGAAGTCCGTGATGGTGTCGGTACCCTCGTTGATATTGTTGTAGTCGAAACGGTCCGAGCCTGTACCGCCGGTCAGCGTGTCGTTGCCTTGCCCTCCCACCAGCACATCATTCCCGCCGCGGCCGTCGATGTGGTCGTCGCCGTCGCCGCCGCTCAACGAGTCGTTGCCCGAGCCCCCGGTAATGTCGTCGGGGCCACCCGTGCCCGTCATCGAGATCGGCGAGTACAGGAAATCGCCTTCGCGCAGATTGAGCTTGTTGACGCCTTGCAGCGTCAGGACGAGTGGGTCGATCCCGCCCTGGTTGAAGTCGATCACGGTATCGGCGCCGACTGGCGTAGCGAGCGAAAGAACGTGGTCGAAGGTATAAGTTCCGGACGCCACGTCATAGCCAGGCATCACGGTATAAACTCCGGCCATCACCGCTTGCAGGTCGATCAAGTCGTGCCCACCGCCGACGATTCCCGAGAAGTCGGTGATGGAATCGGCGCCATCGTGACCGCCGAACTGGAAGAGATCGGCGCCGGGTCCGCCGATATTCACGTCGCCGCCCGAGGCGCCGCCGATCATGAAATCATTACCGGCGCCACCAATCATCGTGTCGGCACCCACTGCGCCAGCGAAGTAATCATCGAATGGACCGCCGACCATCACATCGTTCTCGTACCCGCCCGTGCCGGCACCGACGATGCCGTACCGGACTGCCTGGAAGATCGCGTCGAGCCCGCTCGCGTCATGCGATGCAGCGTAGCTCTGCAGACCGTGATAGAAATCGGCGGCTGAAAATTGAAATATGGGGGCCAGCGGATCGCCGGTGCCGCCGCCCATGTCGAGCAGGGCTGGCGGGACGGTGGGGTTATTAATGGGATGATATGCCGGATTCAGAATCTCAAGATGATTGATCGTCCCTCCCGTCGGGGCTCCGGTCAGCGGGTCATAAGTCAGATCGTTGCCGAATGCCCGGTAGGTGACGCCGTTGCTAGTGCTGACCGTGAACACGTGATCGGGGGAGATGGGCGCCAAGCCGGAGAGGCCGGCAGTGAAAGTAAGGTTGCCAAGCGCGAGGTCTTCGTACAGTTGCGTCATGTCGTAGCCGTAGGGATTGACCGCTACGGTCGGCGGCGGGGTAACGGTGATGTTCACCACCGCATTGCCGGAATCCGTCAGACCATCGTTCGCCCGATAGGTGAAGCTGTCGGGACCGACGTAGTAGGCGTCCGGCGCGTAGGTGAACGAGCCGTTGGGGTTCAGTGTCACAGTACCGTGCTGCGCCCCGCCATTGACGCCGACCAATGCCGCGGTCAAGCTGTTGCCCTCGGTGTCGAAATCGTTGCCGAGCACGCCCGGCGCCGCAACGGCCAGGGTCGTGCCTACGAACGTCGAGGCTTCGCTCACCGAGTAGTTATCGTCCATGGCAAATGGCGCGTTATTGGGCCCTCCGCCTCCGCCTTCGTTGGCGCCGTTGATGGTGATCGCCACCGGCTGCGCGGTGCCATCCACGGTTTGAACCGTGAAAGAATCCGGCAGTGTCTGACCGTTGTTGAGCGCCTGTACCGCCGGATGGAAGTTATTCAGCGTGTAGTTCCACATCCCGGCTGCATCCACCGTGTAGCTGCCGTAGCCGCCGGTGCTCGCGGTTGACGCCACTGCCTGCCACGCGTCGTTCGGATTATCGATGTCGGTCGAGTTGAGATCGCCGCTCGCGATGAGCGTGCCATCCTCGGTCACGCTGCCGCTCGCCGCGCCGCTGATGACTGCCGGGTCGTTCACCGGCGTAATGTCCAGCGTCGCGCTGCCCGCCGCGGTCAATGCGCCATCGCTCACCGTGTAGCTGAAGCTCACCGCAGTGTCATCGTTGAGCGCGGGCGTGTACGTCCAGGTGCCGTCGCCATTATCTACCAGCGTGCCGTTACCGGACGAGATTGCGAGACCGGTCGCCGTCAGCGTATCGCCGTTTATATCGCTCGCGTTCGCCAGCAACTGCACCTGCGTGATCAACCGCGCACCACTATCCTCCACAATTGCCGCAAGCGTCACCGGCGTCGTCACCGGCTCGTCGTTGCCTAATGGCGAGAACAGGAAATCGCCTTCGCGCAGATCGACCTTGTTGACGCCCTGCAGCGTCAGAACGAGTGGGTCGATTCCGCCGAGGCTGGAGTAGTCGATTACCGTGTCTGGACCGACCTGCGTGGCGTGCAAAAGAACCTGCGCGAAGCTACCCGCTCCAGACGGTACCGCGCGCAGGTCGATGATGTCATGCTCGCCGCCGACGATTCCCGAAAAGTCGGCGATGGAGTCGGCGCCGTCGTGGCCGCCGAACGGGAAGAGATCAGCGCCCGCGTCGCCCTCGATGTAATCGTTGCCCGGGCCACCGGTAAGCGTGTCGTTTGCGGCGGCGCCGTAAATTGCGTCGTCACCTGAGGTGCCGAGCACGTCGAACGCGCTGGTGGAGGCGGCATCGGGCTGGAACCACACGCCGTTGTAGCCGATGTTCGAGAGCGTATTGCTCGAATAATCGAACTGGAACGAACCGGCGCCCGGCTGCATGGGATCGGGCCACGAGCTCGTCGGATAGTCCTCGGCGTCGATCGCCCAGCCGACGCTCGAAATCGTATTGCCCGTGACTTGGCTGCCGACCGAGTCTATCGCGTAGATGCCAATGACCAGTTGCGTGCTGCCGGTTCCCGTGATGTGGTTGCCGTCGATCACGAGATCGCGATTTTCGAAAGTCAGAAGGCCCGACCCGCCCCAACCGGCGCCGGTGTATCCAATATGGTCCACGGTGTTGTCGCTGACCGAACCGGTCGAACCCGAGACCTGGATTCCGTTTTGCGCAGTCCACGGCGTGGCACCAATGCCGGTAACCGTGTTGTCGTGAATGTCGACATTGGCATAGGCGGCGACGATGCCGCCTTTCTGGAAGTTCACAACCGTGGAATCCCTGATCTCGATCGAATTGAGCGTTGCTGCTTCCAACGTGCTCGGGGTCTTGGGCAGAGCCGACGACGGATTGTTGTTCAGCACATAAATGCCGATGTTGCGCTGATTGCCGAACCCGGTGTCACTTTCACGGATTCCAGTGACCATGACGTTATCGATGAGGCCGCCATCGCTATTGAGGTAGAAAATTCCGGCCATCGTCGGATTGGTCTGACCCGCGGCAAAGCTCGCCCCATGGAGCAACCCGTCCACGGTGAGACCTTCGACGGTCACACCATCGGCGCCTTTTACCGTGATGATGCCGTCGACGTAGCGCCCGGAAGTGGGCGAGACCCCGGTGCTGACCAGGTTAGTCGGCGCGGCGACCACCACGCTGCCGGGGGCGGCATGAACGTCGGCCTGGATCGAGAGCCCATCCTTGCCGTGGCCGTCGACCACCACCTGCTCGGTGTAAGTCCCGGCCCCAACAAGAATCGTGTTACCCGCCTGCGCTGCGTTCACTGCCCCTTGGATCGAGGTATAGGAGCCGTGCGGATCGACCAGCAGGAACGTGTGGCCCACGCGGTCGGTGACCTTCTCCATGAAGGTCAGCGTGTCGGTGCCTTCGCCATTCGCGCTGGCGTTCACCGTCCACGCGTTGGTGCCGCTGTTGTAGCTGAAGTCCGCCGCAGACAGGGTGCCGGCGTAGACCGCTGTATCCGTGCCCGCGCCGCCATTAAGTGTGTCGTTGCCCGCTCCGCCGTTGAGCGTGTCGTCGCCGAGCGACCCGATGAGAGTGTCGTTGCCGCCGAGACCCGAAAGAGTATTGGCGGCCGTATCCGTGAACGCCGGACCTCCTGTGATGTCGCGCGCATCGAGAATGTCGGCCCCCGAGGTGCCCGTGAGCGCATCCGCCCCGGCGGTCCCCAATACATACATGGTGCCGACTGGATCGGCTCCGCCGGCAACCGCTGTATTGTTGGTGGTAGTGAGGTTCAGAGACTGCGCCGTCGTCACGTTGCGCAGATTGAAATCGGTATCGGCGTCCTGGAACGTGTTGTCGTGAATGCCGGCAATCGCCGATCCGTTCGGAGCGCCGATCGAGACGGCGGTGCCGTCGGTCAGGAACGTGTTGCCGCTCACATCCGTGACGGCATCCTTGTAGCCGTCGAGGTTCAGCGCCGTGCGCGTGTACTGGAAGGTATTACCGGTGATGTCGAGCTCGCTGGTGTTTCCATCCGACCAGACGCCCGTCGTCCATGACGCAGTGCTGTATTTGGCTGCGGAGGCGCCGGTAAAGAGGTTGTCCGCAATCGTTACATGTCCGGTTGCGCCGGTCGTAATGTAGATGGCCCGATCCGCGGCGGTTGACGATCCGTTGGCGCCCGTCGAGGCAAAGACGGTGTTAACGATGGTCACGTCGGCCGCGGTCGTTCCAACTTGGACGCCGCTGAAAGCGGTCGTGTTGTTCGTCGTGTCCAGAATCCTCAGGCCGTCAAGTGTTGCCCCGGCGGTAATCAGCGCGCTGCCCTGGACGATCGATTCCGCGCCGCGAGCTTCCGTCCCGGCGATGCCGGCATTCGCCCCCGAAATCGTGACGGCCTTGTTGACGGTCAGATTTTCAACATACGTCGCCGAGGCGACAAGAATCGTGTCGCCACTGCTCGCCGCGTTGATCGCCGCCTGGATCGAAGTATAGGAGCCGGCCGGATCGACCAAGAGGAACGTGTGGCCCGTGCCGTCGGTGACCTTCTCCATGAAGGTCAGCGTGTCGGTGCCTTCGCCGCCGGCAGTCACGACCCATTGGTTATGGGCTGCGTCATAGCTGAAGTCCGAGGTGGATAGAGTCGCCGCGTACGTCGCGGTGTCGGTATCGGTGCCGCCGTCAAGCACGTCGTTGCCCGCGCCACCGGTGAGCGTATCGTTGCCCGCGTCACCGCTGAGCGTGTCGTTGCCGCCGAAGCCGGTCAGCGTGTCATTTCCGTCGCCGCCGCGCAGCGTATCGGCCAGATCCGCGCCGGATGGCGCGTTCGCGCCCGGCCCGCCATACCAGTCAAACGCACCGTCGACAAGTTGGGTGCCGATCGCAGTAACGTTGCCAACGGCCAGGACGCCTGTCGCAACGCCGCTGACGAAGTGGTTGCCGGCAAGGAAAGTGACCTGCGACGCATCCGTGTCGAGATAACCGGCGTAAACGCCCGCGCTGCTGTTCGTCACGGTATTACCGCCGATGGTCGCCGTGGTGCCGGGCGCGAAAAAGTCCGTCACCAGGAATGCTGCCGAAGTCGACCCGTCGGACGAAGCAACCGCCAGGTTATTCGTGACAACGTTGTTCAAAATTTGAATGTGGGCTCCCGCCCCCGCCTCGACTGCGTAGTTAACACCATCGACCGCGCCCGTGCCGGTGAAACTGCTGTCGGAAACAGTGCCGGTGGAACCGACGTAGTGCGCGCCGACCCGGGCAATATTGGTGAACTCCGAATGAGTGATGTCGACGTCCGCGCCGAAACGCGCGCTCACGCCGAGACCTACATAGGTCGAGTATTGAATATTGTTGAAGTGCACGTGATCAATCGTGCTGTTACCATAATCGTAGATGGCCACCGCGATGCGATGGCCCGCGCCGTTGATCGTCAGATCCGAGAAATCGGCGTTCTTGCCAGCATTGACGAAGATCATGCCGCGCGCGTCGCCCGCCCCACCGGTATCGGCGCCCGCGAGCAGCGTCGTAGCATCCATGCCGGCGCCGTCGATCGTGATGTTCTTGCTGATCACGACCTGCGCGTCGCCCACGGAAACCTCGCCCTCGGCGATCCGGATCGTGAAGGTCGCACCTGCGTCCGCATTGGCGGCGTCGACGGCGTGTTTCAGGTCACTGAAGGATCCCATCAACCCGTTCGAGACATCAAACAGCTGCACCGGCAGCGTGATGGCGAACGCGTGGCTGATCGACAACCCGCCGGAATCCGTGGCCGTGATCGTAACCGATGGTGGCAGGTGGTCGATGCTGTGCGTCAGCGCGAGTTGGTAGGCTCCCGGCCCTCCTGTCACCGTGAAATCGGGGTTGCTGATGGTGAACGTGAACGAAGCGTCGTCCAGATCAGTGACCGTGACGTTGCCGACGACGGTGCCGATCGAATTGCTGCCCGGGACCGTATTGTTCGAGAGGTCAATCGCGCTCGGCGCATCGTTGGTGCCGTTGATGGTCACTGTGACCGCCTGCGTTGCCGTCCCACCGTGGTGGTCATCCGCGGTGAGATTGTAGACGAGCGTCAGCGTCTGGTTGGCGGCGAGGAACTGCGTTGCACTGGTCGCCAGCGCAAAGTCCCAGCGGAGGTGCGCATAACCATCGCCCGTGGCCGGGTCGAGCAGCGTCATCGCAATGGCGTTGTTTAGCAGGGGCGATAGTTCCGCCGGAAGCGCGCCGCCGCCCGAGAGCGTCGCCGAGTTGAGCGACGCCGCAAGCGTGTGGGTATCCGTGAGGTCTACATCGGAGAACGAACTGTTTCCCGACGCCGCAAGATTGCCGGATGGATTGACATTGATGTCTTCAGTCAACGTGCGCGACACCGGCCCCGTCAGCATGATAGGCGCATCATTGGTGCCGATCACAGAGATGTTTACCTCTCGCGTGTCGAAGGCGCCGAACTGGTCAGCGACCTTGACCGTGAACGGGTCCGTCGCGGTCTGTCCCTCGGCCAGGTTCTGCGTGGCGGTACGGCCGTTGTCGAGGTTGTAGACCCAGTTGCCCGCCTGATCGACGT
>JACPTJ010000565.1 GCA_016192835.1 Betaproteobacteria bacterium | reverse complement strand
CGACACGCGAGTGCGGTCTTCCGGACAAAATCAAGCAGGAGTATTTCAAGGCGAGCGAGGCAGACATCGAGGTCAATATGATCTCGCCGACCGGCTACCCGATGCGCATGCTGAAAGGCAGCCCGGCGATCGGCGCGGGCACCCGGCCCAACTGCGAGGCCTATGGTTATCTGCTCGACAGCACGGGCAACTGCGGCTACATCACCGCCTACAACCGCGAGGTCGCAGCGCATCCGGAGGCGAAAAAAGTCTCGGTAATGGACAAGACGTGCCTGTGCACCGCCATGCGCAACTTCGACTGCTGGACGTGCGGGCATAACACGTACCGCCTCAAGGACACCACGCGGCGGCTTGCCGACGGCACCTACCAGCTGCTCAGCGCGGAACACGTGTTCCACGATTACCAGTTCAGCGTCGACCAGAAAATCGCCTTGCCGCCGTAGGGTGCGCTTGCGCACCACCGGCCCCAAGATGTAGGGTGCGCTTGCGCACCACCGGCAACCGGTGCGCAAGCGCACCCTACCCCAACCAACCGGTGCGCAAGCGCACCCTACTCCAATCAGTACGAGGTGAGCCCTCCGTCCATCACCAGCGTGTGCCCGGTGATGTAGGCTGCCTCGGGGCTTGCCAGGTAGCACACCGCGGCCGCCACTTCATCAGCAGTGCCCAGCCGGTGCAGCGGCACTCGATTGAGCATCATTTCGCGCGTCTTGGGATCGGCCAGAAACGCCGCGCGCGAAGGCGTATCCACCGTTCCCGGCGCGATGGAGTTGACGCGTATGCCGTGTTGCGCCCACTCGATCGCCAGCATCTTGGTCATATGCATGACGGCGGCCTTGGATACGCCGTAAACCAGGCGCGCGGCCAGCGCGACGATGCCATGGGTCGAGGCAATGTTGATTATGCATCCCGGCCGTCCGCTACCGATCAGGTGCCGCCCCATTTGCTGGCACATGAAAAACGTCCCGGTCAGGTTAGGCTGCATTACCGCGTCCCATTCCTCCGGCGTCACTTCGGTTGCCGCCTTGCGCAGCGGGACGCTCGCATTGTTGACCAGCACGTCCAGATTGCCGAATGCACCGGTCACCGCGGCCATCGTCTGTTCGATACTGGAATTCGCGCGCAGGTCGAGCGCAACCGGCACCACGCGTGCGCCCGTCGCTTCGAGCTGCGCGACGACGTTCGAAAGGTTCTCGACGCGCGTCGCCGCGACCGCCACGTCGAAGCCGTTGCGGGCCAGCGCCAGCGCGGTTGCGGCGCCAATTCCGTACGACGCGCCGGTCACGAACGCCGTGCGTTTACCAGTGGGACTTTGCTTCTGCATGCATGCTCCTTGATTGAATAACGCGCCGCGATACCGCGCGGGTCATGCCACAATAGCGGCGCCGCAGCCGTTAATCCAGTTGGAGCCCGAGTTCCTTGATCACCTCGGCCCATTTCGCGACCTCGGCCTTCACAATCTCCCTGAAACGTTCCGGGGAATTCCCGACCATTTCCTGTCCCTGCTGGGCGAAACGTTCCTTCAGCTCGGGCGACGAAAGTACTTTCACGAGATCGGCGTTGAGCTTGTTCACGATCGCCGGCGGCATGCCCGCGGGCCCGAAAATGCCATACCAGGTATTCTCGTCATAGCCCGGCAGGCCGCTTTCCGCGACCGTCGGAAATTTCGACAAGGACGCCGGCTTTTTCGCGCCGCTCAGGCCCAGCGCACGCAGTTTGCCCGCTTCCACGTGCGGCAGCCCGACTGTGACCGCGGTAAATGCAAGCTGAACTTCACCCGAGAGCAGCGCCACATTTGCAGGCCCGCCCCCTTTGTACGGCACGTGCGTCATCTTCGTTCGCGCAAGCTTGTTGAAGACCGCCATTTGCAGGTGCGGCGGGGTACCGTTGCCCGGTGAACCATAATTGAGCTGCCCGGGTTTCGCCTTGGCCAGGGCGATCAGCTCCTTGACCGATTTCACGGGGACCGAGGGATGGACCGTCAGAATGTTCGGCCCGATGCCGACCATGGTGATCGGCGTGAAATCCCTGACCGCGTCGTAGGGCAACTTGCGGTACAGGCTCTGCGCCATGCCGTGCGTGCCGTTCAGGCCCATCAGCAAAGTGTAGCCGTCGGGTGGAGCCTTCACGACGAGATACGAACCTATCGTGCCGCCGGCCCCGCCGCGATTGTCGATGATGACCTGCTGTCCCCAGAGCGGCGTGAGCTTCGCGGCGATCGAACGCGCAAAGGCTTCGCTGCCTCCCCCGGGCGGAAAAGGCACGATGATCTGCACCGGCCTGTTTGGATAATTCGCCGCTTCATCCGGCTTCGACTGGCTGAATGCATGCTGGCTTAGCAACAGCGGCGCAGCAACCGCAAAGATCGTGTAACGCATGGCGTGCTCCTCCTTTTCTGATTCCTCAGGAAAGCGAATAGGCGCGGTGGCACAATTCAACGTGCACATCGTACTAGAAGACGATATCCACCTGACGTCCAATCACGCAAGATACTCCCTCGCCCCGCTTGCGGGGAGAGGGAGACAATTAAGACATCTAGAGATGCCCGGCAGCCTGCTACGCCAGTTTCCACGCCAGCCATTCGCACAGGCCGCGCCCCATTATCCACTCTTTGTCCTCGGGCGTGAGCCACGGAATTTCTTCGGTAAACATGGTCACCGCCTGGCGATAGGTACACGGAAGCCGCGAAAAATCCGTTCCCCAGAACATGCGCGTTGCGCCAAACGTATCGTATACGCGGCGCAGGTACGGGTGCAACGCGCGATACGGGTACGCATCCTTCGTGTAATGCGGAAGGCCACTGACTTTCACCGCGATATTCGGGCGTCGCGCGAGTACCAGTACCTTGTCGAAGTCGCGAAACGCCTCCTCATCCTTGCCTTTGGTAAGTCCAAGATGATCGATCACGAGTTTCAGTCCAGGGCAGCGCTCGGCAATGCGGTCGATGAACTGCATATCCGAGTGTTGCGCGAACACCATGATCGGCACGCCGGCTTTTTCCGCTTCAGGCCACAGCCAGTCAACCTGGCCCTCGGACAGCAGTGGCCGCTCGCCCGGCCTGAACAACAGACGCAGTCCCAGCATGCCTTTCGGCCGGAGCCAGGTCGAAATCAAGCCGCGCGAGGCAGGCGCCAGCGGATCCAGGCGGCCCATTACTCCAAAGCGGTCCGGATGCGCCTGAGCAGCCGCCAGCACGAGATCGTTGCGGATGCCTTCCCACAACGGAGTCACCAGGATCGCGCCCTGCACGCCCGCCGCGTCCATCTCGCGCAGCAAATCGTCCTTGGTAAAAGGCACCGGCTTGTGCGGCGCAGGGATTTCCGGCGACGGCGGCAGCCACGGCCGCTCGGGCGTGCTGGCCGTCCAGATATGCACCTGGCCATCGACGATACGCATGACAGTTCTCCTTAATTTCCCCTCACCCTGGCCCTCCCCCCGCAAGCGGGGCGAGGGAACACTTCTTCTGCGGCTCTCCCCGCAAGCGGGGCGAGGGAACACTTCTTCTGCGGCTTCTCGAGAGTACACTCCCTCTCCCGCCTGGGCGGGAGAGGGCCGGGGTGAGGGTGGGAATCAAATATTCGCCAGTTCATCATAAAACGAGATGATGGTGGCAGGATCCCAGTCTTTCCGGCCTTTGGAAACCTCAGAGGCCATGGCCTGAACGGTCAGGCCCATGAGCGGCAAAGGACAATCGAGTCGGGCGCCCAACGCGAGTATGAGCCGCGCGTCTTTGTAGGAAGAAGAAAGCCTGCTTGCCGGCGGCAGGAATTGCTTGTTGACCATCCGCAGACCCTTCTGATCCATGGCTCTCGAATAAGCCGCGGACTTCTTGAGCACTTCCAGAGTCTGGAGCCGATCCAACCCTGCTTTCTTCGCCAGCGTAAGGCCCTCGGCAAGCGCCATGCGATTCAACGTGAGCACCAGATTGGTAACCAATTTTGTCTTCGCGCCTGCACCATGATCCCCCATGCGAAAGGCGTGTTTCGACATGACGGAAAATATGGGCTCGCACGCTTTGAATACTTCTTCCTTTCCGCCGACGAGGAAGATCGCATCTTTTTCAGCAAACATTTCGCTGGTTCCGCTGATGGTGGCGTCCAGCATTTCGATTCCCTTTTGCCCGAGTTGCGCCGCCAGCTGCGCCGACATTTCAGGGTCCGGCGTCGAGGTGTCGATCACGACCAATCCCTTGCGGCCGGTTTCGAACAGCCGCAAAGTATCCTTGACGACCTCGTTCACGATGTGTGAATTGGGCAGCGACAGCATGATGACATCCACCTGCGAGGCAATCCGGTCGGGGCTGTCGGCCTTTTTTCCGCCTTCCTTAACGATCGCCTCGACCTTGGCGGGATCAAGGTCATGCACCGTTACCGCAAACCCCGCGGCCAACAGATGTCTCGCCAGCGAAGTTCCCATCAGCCCCACTCCGACGACCGCGATTCGCTTGCTCATTTCCATCTCCAATTAAATCTCGATGTAGGGTGCGCTTGCGCACCGATTGCCGGATGGTGCGCAAGCGCACCCTACACCAATTGCAATTGCCCGTGGCTTGCCACGCGGATAGGCGCAGGGCACGCGGAGCAACTTTATTCACGGAACGGCCCGCAACTTGTCCCAGTCGGCGTAGTCCCGGGTACCGTTTTTGGCGGGAAACTGCGGCGCCTGGGTCTCGATCCAGCGGAAAGTCTCATCACCCGTATGGTAAAAGGCATGGCTCGCGCCGACCCCGGTCCAGGCAACATCCCAGCGGCGCAGATGAAACCGCTCGCTTTCGATGTCCATGAACGCTTCTCCGCTGAGCGCGAAGTAGAATTCCTCCACGGTGTGATCGTGGCGGCTGCGCGCTCCGCCTGCCGATAACTCGCCGCGCATCATGAAAAAACTCTGCGCGCCGAATTTCTGCTCCATGAACCGGTAAACACTGAGCCCGCTGGTACCCTCGCCGTTGGGCGCCATCGGATTTTGCGGTTTGAAACGACCGACGGATTTCGTCGCAGCGTTTGCGAAGTCGGGTGCGCTGACCTGCGCGGGCCAAGCGTTATCGCCGGTAAAAAATGTGTCCTGCCATCCGCCCTGCGGCTTGGGTTGCGGCGCCTGCATCTCGAACCAGCGAGCCGGCTTTGTTCCGGTATTGCGCAACGCATGGGGCGTTCCATACGGGATCAGCGCGTAATCATCTGCTGACAGCCCGAAGACATCCTGCCCCCGCTTGATCTCCAGTTCTCCCTCGAGAACGTAAATCCCCTTCTCGTTGGCATGAATGCGGGATTCCACGCTCCCCTGCGGCTGAAGCTGGCAGATGCCGGCGCCCATATGGACCGATCCGACACCGTGGTCGACCAGATCCGCGCGTTCGTAGCCGCGCGAATTCCGCGCATAGCCGTGCGGGACGGCAAACCTGGATTCGTCAAACTTCCCGACGTAATACATCAGAGGTCTCGTGATTTTGAATAAAGTTGCTCCGCGTGCCCTGCGCCTATCCCCGCGGCAAGTCACGGGGAATTGCAATTGGTGTAGGGTGCGCTTGCGCACCATCCGGCAATCGGTGCGCAAGCGCACCCTACACCGAATTCAATGTTATCACGCAGAAACTGGAGTCCGCGCGGGTAATGTTAAACTTGCCATGAATGGGAGCCACCATCATGTCAGACGCACCGAACGAACTTACCGCAGCCGAAGCTGGGCGCCGCATCGCGCGCGGCCAACTCACGAGCGAAGCGCTGGTCGCATCCTGTCTCGAGCGCATCGCTGCGCGCGAGCGTGACGTGCGCGCCTGGGCGTTTCTTGACCCCGATCTCGCACTCAGGCAGGCCCGCCGGCTCGATCGCGAGGCGCCGCGCAGCCCGCTGCACGGTGTTCCGTTCGGAATCAAAGACGTCATCGACACGGCCGATATGCCGACCGAATACAATTCGCCGATCTACCGCGGCTATCAGCCGAAATGGGACGCCGCATGCGTGGCGCTGCTGCGGCATACGGGCTGCGTGATCCTCGGCAAGACCGTGACGACGGAATTCGCCAACAATCATCCCTCGCATACTCGCAACCCGCACAACCTTGCGCATACTCCGGGCGGATCTTCGAGCGGCTCGGCGGCAGCCGTTGCGGACCACATGGTGCCACTCGCTCTCGGCACGCAAACCGGAGGCTCGACCATACGGCCTGCCGCGTACTGCGGCGCGGTGGGCTACAAACCGAGCTTCAACAGCATCAATCGCGCCGGGCTCAAGTTCGTGGCCGAATCGCTCGATACCATCGGCATACTCGCACGTTCCGCAGAAGACGCCGCGCTCGGCCTGCACGTCCTGTCGGGACGGAAATTGTCTGGCTTTTCCCGGCCGCATACCAGCATTCCCCATATCGGCGTCTGCCGCACGCCGCGCTGGCAGGAAGCGGATGCTTCCACTCATGCGGCGGTCGAGCGCGTAGCTTCGCAGTTCGCAAAGGCCGGCGCGCGTGTTGACGATTTCGAACTTCCGGAGGCAACCGAACGGCTTTTCGACGAGCACGGCAAGATCATGGGCTATGAATCCGCGCGAGCGCTTGCCTGGGAATACCTCAACCATCCCGATCAGATCAGCGCAACACTGCGGTCACGGCTCGACGAGGGCTGGCAGCTTTCGCGAGAGGCCTACGATGCGGCGCGCGTGCTCGCCCGCGATTGCAGGCGCAGACTGGCAGATTCGATGCGCGACTACGATCTCCTGCTCACGCCTAGCGCCCCGGGTGAAGCTCCGGACAACCTCAATACCACCGGCAGCTCGATATTCAATCGCGTGTGGACGCTGTTCGGCGTTCCGTGCGTGACGCTGCCGTGCGGCGCCGGCCCGCGCGGACTGCCGCTCGGCGTGCAACTGGTGGGACGCTTTGACGCCGACGTCGAACTGCTCGCGTGGGCGCACTGGGCCGAGCAGATCATTTTCTCCCTCGCCCCGCTTGCGGGGAGAGGGCCGGGGTGAGGGGGAGGTGTTATGAAGCTGCGCGTGATTTTTTTAATTGCCGCGCTCGCGGCGACGCCGGCGGTTGCCGGTGAGGCGTTCGCGCAGCGCAACCGCAACGTCGTCGCGGCGCCCGCTAACCCAGGCGCGCTGTTCAAAGACTGCGACGGTTGTCCCGAGATGGTGGTAATTCCGCCGGGTAGCTACGAGATGGGTGGTTCCAGGCGAATCACATTGTCGCGCTCCTTCGCGGTGGCCAAGACCGAGATCAGCTTTGCGCAATGGGATGCCTGCGTCACTGAGGGCGGCTGCAGGCATCGGCCTGACGACAGTAGTTGGGGGCGCGGCAATCAGCCCGTCATGAACGTGAACTGGGATGATGCGAAACAATACGTGGCGTGGCTCGCGCGCAAGACGGGAAAAAGCTACCGCTTGCTGACTGAAGCCGAATGGGAGTACGCGGCGCGCGCAGGCACCACCACCGCCTATTACTGGGGCAATTCCGATGCCGACATCTGCCAGTATGCGAGCATCTTTAAAGAAGGCGAAGGCTGCGGAACCAAGCGCAATTCCCCGGTCGCGAGCAAACGGCCTAATGGATTTGGCCTGTACGACATGCTGGGCAACGTATGGGAATGGGTGGAAGATTGCTACCAGGAGGGTATCGACAATGTTCCGGGAGACGGCAATGCTCGCCTTACCGGAGACTGTGGCCAGCGCGTGGTGCGTGGAGGGTCGTCATTCATCAGTTCATACGGCGCAACTTCCGGGTTCCGCATCGGAAACTCCCCGGCCTTCCGGGACGACGGCTTCGGTTTCCGCGTTGCGAGGACGTTCTGAGTCTCCAGCGAAAGTTCCCTCGCCCCGCTTGCGGGGAAAGGGCCAGGGTGAGGGGAATTTCTCGATGCCTCGCAGAACTTGTAGGGTGGGTTAGCGAAGCGTAACCCACCGGACGTAACGGTGGAACGGCGGGTTACGGCCTGACGGCCTAACCCACCCTACGCTGGAAAACCTTCTCGACGCCCTGCAGAAAATTCGGCAGCCGCGGCGGAGCGAGCACCCATCCCACAGCCACGCCGAATACATCCGCCGCCATATCCGCCAATTCGAACGTCCGATAATCAGTCCAGCCCTGCGCGAATTCCAGGGCAACACCCAGTGCCACAAACGCGATAGCAAGCATGCCGCGCCTGGCCGGCGGCTCGTAGATATTCGCGAACCAGAGCATGAGCGCAGCGTAGGCCGCCACGTGCCCGAACTTGTCCCCCTCCTCCACCGGCACGTCCACCGGAACCGGCACAAGTGAAAGGACTATCACCAGCAGAACCAGCAGCCAGCCCACAATCAGCCAAAGCGTTCGAGCGCGGGAATTCATCTCTGGAGTTTGCACCTTACTTTCCCCTCACCCTCTCCCCGCAAGCGGGGCGAGGGAACACCCCCTCTCCCGCTTGGGCGGGAGAGGGTTGGGGTGAGGGCGGGCCGTCCGCCAATGCGCTTATTCATGGGTGGCATGCACCTTTACGATCATCAATAATTGCCACGTATCAAAGCCAGTAGCATCAGCAGGAATACCGCGACCGCCGTAAGGCTCAGCACCAGCACCGCGGCCGCGCTGCAGTCCTTGGCAATCTTGACTAACGGAGAAGTCTCGGGATGAGCGGCGTCAAGCGCGTGCTCGAGCGCCGTGTTGAGAAGCTCCGCCGCCAGTACCGCGCCGATCATAATCACGACGAGGGCAGTCCACACCAGCGGAGGATTGAGCACGAGCGTGGCAGCTATCGCCACGACACCCAGCACGAGCTGGATGCGGAAATTGGATTCCTGGCGGAAAGCAGCCACCAAGCCGCATGCGGCGTGCTTGAAGCGGTTCAGGAGCGGCGGGTTTTTCATTACTAAGACCGTGATTGGTGATTGGTGACTGGTGATTCGTGATTGGTGATTCGTGATTGGTGATTCGTGATTGGTGATTCGTGATTCATACGTGAAAACTCCAATCTTTCCAATCGGTTCTTACTAATCACCAATCACCAATCACCGCCTTTGACACACGGGATCCAGAACTGCGGCGCATCCCGGACGATTCCGGTTTTGCCGATCGGAAAACCCGCAATCGTATGCTGGAACTTTCCCGCGTCGTCGATGCGCACCACCAGCTTGTCAGCTTCCACCGTCAATACTGTGCCGCGCACCCAGTCGCGCGTGCCAACGCCGACCGTCATCTCCCGGCAGACTTTCGTGCCGGGAATTCCGACCGCCGCCGCCATCTCCCCCTGCGCGCGCGCCCGGACGAACATCTGTGGCGTCGGCTTCCCGGTGATGACATCGTTTTTCCACGTTCCGGAATAACGATCACCGCCTGGCCATTCATAGACGCCGGAACCGTGGCGCCAGTCATTCAGAAAACCGCCGGCATACTTCTCCCCCGCCCACACCGAGCGCGGCCCCCACGTATAAGTACCGACCCCCTCCCTCCGGTCGTCTCTGAATTCGCCTTCGTAGCGGTCGCCCGACGACGGCCACGTCTTCGTGCCCTTGCCGTGCTTGCGTCCGGCCCTGAACCCGCCCTTGTATT
>JACPTJ010000564.1 GCA_016192835.1 Betaproteobacteria bacterium | reverse complement strand
GGTTTCGGAAGAAGTCCACCGGCGCCTGATGAATGCGCCGTCTCCGGGAAGCTACTTCAAAGACAACATCGACGAAAACTTTCCGGCGAAACGCATGCGCTGAGCGGCGAGAGGCGAAAAAGTCAAAGTCAATTCAACCGCCGATGAACGCCGATAGGAACCCGTGAAGGGGTGAACAGGTGAACGGGTGAACGAGTAAAAGATTCCCTCTCCCCCGTCATCGGGGGAGAGGGTTAGGGTGAGGGGGCTCACTCATTCACCCTGATGATCGGCTCTTGATTTTCCACACGTCAGCGAAAGCACCGATCGCGTGATCGACCTCGGCGCCGCCGATATGGCGGTGCGTGACGAAGCGCAAATCCCACGTCGCGCACGGGCTCACCAGCACGCCGCGCTGCTTCATTTCCGTCGACCATTCCGCCGCCTTGCGGCCGCTCGCTCGCACCGAAACCCGCACCAGGTTGGTTTCCACCGTTGCCGGGTCGACGGTACTCGCATCGATTGCGTGCAAGCCGGTCGCCAGCCGCTTCGCAGTGCCATGGTCCTCGGGCAGCCGCTCGACCATGTTTTCGATCGCGACGATGCCGGCGGCGGCGATGGGCCCGGCCTGGCGCATGTTGCCGCCGACCATGCGGCGAAAACCGCGCGCACGCTCGGTGAACTCGCGGGTGCCGCAGATCAGCGAGCCAACCGGCGCCGACAAGCCTTTTGAGACGCAGAAGGACACGGTGTCGCCGTGCTTCGCGATTTCCTGCGCGCTGGTGCCGAGTGCTGCCGCGGCGTTGAAGATCCGCGCACCGTCGATATGCACCGGCACTGCATGGTCGCGGGCGAGCGTCTGGACTTCGGCCATGTGCGCAAGCGGCAGCACCGCGCCGCCGGCCGCGTTGTGCGTGGTTTCCATCCATACCAGCGCGGTGCCAAGCTGATTGCGGCTGATCCGCGGCCGGATGTGCTCGCGCAGCGCCTCGAGCTCCATCGCGCCGCGCTTGCCCGGCAGCCCGCGGTAGAACATCGCGGCGAGGTTGGCGACCCCGCCCAGTTCGGCGGTAAGGATGTGCGAGGTGCCTTCGACCAGTACTTCGCCGCCGCGGTCAGCGTGCGCGAGCAGCGACACCAGGTTCGACATCGTGCCGCTCGGGCCTCGGTGGGCTTTGTTACGGTGTCGCTTCTTAGATCAATCATTATTTCGTTCCTTAAGTCTTTAACCGCCAAGGACGCCAAGGTCGCAAAGGAAAATCGACAAAATAAGAAAATCAAAAATTCGATCAGTCTAATTGACATTATACCTTCGCGTTCTTCGCGTCCTTCGCGGTTCAAGATTGAATCAGCGCGCAGCGAGCAGGAAATCCACCAGTTCGCAAAAACCGGCGCCGCTTGCCGCCTGCGTCACGTAGGCCGGATGCGCGGTGAGCTGGCCGCTGAACTCCCGGATATTTGCGACCCCGACCGCGTGAGGAAAGAAGGCGAACATCGGCGCGTCGTTCGGCGAGTCGCCGGCAAACACGAACTCGTCCCGGCGCGCGCCGAGGTCGATGCCGAAGCATTCGTGCATCACGGTCCTGGTCATCGTCAGCTTGTCGTAGCCGCCAAACCAGCCGTTGACGTGTATCGAGCTGACTTTCGCGGTGAGCCCCGCGTGCTGCATGAGCGCGACGATCTTGGCGACTGCGTCCGGCGGCAGCCGCGGGACGTCCTCGCAGTAGTCAATCGCCAGATCGGCTTCGCGGTAATTCTGGTCTGCCGCCACGGCGCAGCCAGGCACTTCCTGCAGAAGCGTATCGCGAACCGCCGCAAGGCGTTCGCGACCTGCGGCGCGCTGCTCGCTGCCCGACGCATACCGCCGCACCATTTTTCGCGCCGCGGGATCATAGCGGAAGTAGAACGCGCCGTTCTCGCCGACGACGGCATCGACCGGCCACATGCGCGCGATGTGATCGCACCAGCCGGCAGGGCGGCCGGTGATCGGGATCACCAGCAGCCGGGCACCGTGCAGATTTTCCATTGCGGCGTAAGCGGCCGCGGTCAGCCGGCCGTCAGTCGTGAGCGTATCGTCGATGTCGAACAGCACGCCGCGGATGCGATTGCGCGGGGCAAGCGGGAATTCAGCCAGCGGTCGCATTGGCACTCATAAAGACATCCTTCATCCTGCATCCTTCATCCCTGATTCTTCCGCGTCGCTTTCGACCAGCGCCCAGACGCGGCGAAACGGACCACGGTTCTCGAGCAACTCCCCGCCAGCATCGGCAGCCGTCTGTTCGTCAATCCAGGCCGGCTTGCCGAGCCCGGCGCTGATACACGCGCGATGCGCGTTCTCTTCGAACAGAAACGCGCCGCCCACTGCTTCCTCGACACTGGCGCCGGTAATCGCCGCGCCGTGCGCCCGCATGAGAACCGCCCGATGCGGTCCGAGCGCCTTGGCCAGCGCTTGCCCGCGTTGCCGGTTGCTGACCAGCCGGGGATCAGGGTAGATCGGAACGCCGTCGTGGAAGATCGTCCCCATGAGGTGGATGGGCCGCAGCGTCTGCTCGCTGGTGGTAAATGCCGTGGAGTACATTCCGTGGTAATGAATGATGCTGCCGACGTCGGGCCGGGCCCTGAAGATATCCAGGTGTATCGGATATTCTCCGGGTATATCGCCCTGGCCGGAAATTTTGCGGCCCTCCAGGTCCAGCACGAGAAAGTCCGCGGCGGTTGCCCTGGGACCCAGCGAATGACGCGCGATGATGAACTGGTCCGAATCGGGAAGCCGGGCGCTGATATGGCCGAAGCCTTCGATGAAACCGCGCTTGTAAAGAAAGTGCCAGGCCTTGAGAGTCGTGCTGATCAGTGTCGATGTCATAGTAAGACCCTGGATGCGATTGTATCGTCAATAACACTCTTCCTGGCCGGCGGGCTGCACCGGCCGTTGCACGAAGCCGAATTTGACCGGAACATCACTCGTTGCGATGGCCAACACCGGCACCGTGTCCTCGCGATACCGAAAGCGCAGCCGGGCTGTGCCGCCATCCTGCAGGTTTTCGATCGCAGCGGCAATCGCATCCTCCGTCAACGCAGCACCTCGCTCGTCGGTCAAGCACGGCAGCAGGCGTTCGAGATCGCGGTCATCGATCATTCCCGGCCCGTGCTCGGTCGCGATCAGCAGGATACCGGCATCGTCGATCCATGCGCCGTCAACGCGGGTCACCGTTCTTCCCGTATGGGCTTCGATGGTGAGCGGCGCGCCGGGAACGGGGTCCCGGCCGATATGGTAGACGAGCGGTGTATAGTCGAGCGCGACGAATACCCGCTGCGGCCCATTCTGGAAAAACCAGCGGCCCGCGGCGTCGTGCTCGTAATTGCGGCTGATGCAGGCGGCGAGCAGCGGATTCGAGATGCGTTCGCCCCTGATCAGCCATGCGCCGCGGCGGTCAAGGCCGAGCCAGCCGTAGACCGCCGGCACGTTCGGCCATTTGGCGATTGCCTGCTTGACGATGTCGTCCATGTGTTTTCGGCTGATCGCCGGAGTGAACGAGTGAAGGGTGACGGCGTGACCCCCCTCACCCCAACCCTCTCCCCCAGTGAATGGGGGAGAGGGGGTTTTCCCCTTCACCCTTCACCCTTCACCCTTCACCC